>JBDSEC010000461.1:0-11527 GCA_039920205.1 Pyrinomonadaceae bacterium | reverse complement strand
CGAACTGGTCTCGAACCCGGCCGTTACGGGATTCACCTTGCCCAAGATCCTTTGGCTGCGCCAGAACGAACCCGACAACTGGAACGCCGTGCGTTTCATTTTGTTGCCCAAGGATTATGTGCGGTTGCGGCTATCCGGCGATAAGGCGAGTGATGTGTCCGACTCGTCCGGCACGCTGTTGTTCGATGTCTGTCATCGCCGCTGGTCCAGCGAAATGCTGGACGCGTTTGACCTGGACGCGGGACTTTTGCCGCGCGTGTTTGAATCTAGCCAGCTCACGGGAAAGGTCACGGCCGACGGAGCCGCCGCGACCGGTTTGTTAGCGGGAACGCCGATCGTAGCGGGTGCGGGTGATAACGCCGCGGGCGCGATCGGTATGGGAACGGTTCGGCCGGGTACCGCCAGCGTGACCATCGGAACCTCGGGTGTGGTTTTCGTCGTTACGGAAAAGCCGACATTGGATCTTAAGGGGCGCGCGCATACGCTTTGCCACGCGATCCCTGATCGCTGGCACATGACCGGTGTGACCCAGGGCGCGGGGTTATCGCTGAACTGGTTCCGCAAGAATTTTGCTGACGGGGCGAGTTATGACGAATTAACCGCCGAAGCGGCCCATATCGCCGCGGGTGCGGACGGCGCGATTTGGCTGCCCTATTTGATGGGTGAACGCACCCCGCATATGGATGCACATGCGCGCGCGGCTTTTGTGGGGTTGACGGCGAGTCATACGCGCGGTCATCTGGTTCGGGCGGTGTTGGAAGGTGTCGCGTTCAGTCTGCGCGACTGTTTAGAGGTCTTCCGCGAACTGGGATTGCGGATCGATAGCATCCGACTGGGCGGTGGCGGCGCGCGGTCGCCGCTATGGCGGCAGATACAGGCGGATATTTACGGCCAATCGGTCGAACTGTTGGAGGCCGAAGAGGGCGCTGCCTTCGGCGCGGCGGTACTGGCCGGGGTCGGCGTGGGCGCCTGGCCATCGGTAGATGATGCATGCCACCAAACCATCCGCGCGCAAGCGTTGGTTAAACCCGATCCGGCGGCGGTCGCGGCATTGGACCAGCAATATCAAATCTACCGGACGCTCTATCCGGCTTTGCGGTCAGTATTTACCGAAACTTAAACCATTGATGAATGAGATCGATATAGCCGAACGTTTTCGTTCGATCTTTGGTGGGGCCCCGCGCGTCTTTCGCGCGCCCGGCCGCGTCAACCTCATTGGCGAACACACTGACTACAACCAGGGGTTCGTGTTGCCTATCGCGATCAACCGCGCGACCTTCGTGGCTGGCCGGGTACGCGACGACACGCTCGTCAACGTTCATGCGTTGGATGTGAACGGATCGGCGACCATTGACCTGGCCGGACCGGCCGTCAAACGGCGGGGTGGTTGGCTGGACTATGTCCAGGGGACGGCCCGCTGTCTGCAGGCCCGCGGGTTCGGACTTCGCGGCGCCGATCTGATTTTTAGTTCCAGCGTTCCGTTGGGCGCGGGCCTTTCTTCATCCGCTGCGCTGGAGGTAAGCATCGGTTACGCGCTGTTGGCGTTATCCGAACTCGAGATCGACCCGCCACAATTGGCCTTTGCCGCGCAGGAGGCCGAGCACGAATTCGTCGGCTTGAGATCCGGGATCATGGACCAATTCGCGTCGGTGTTCAGCCGCGCGGATCACGCACTGCTGCTTGATTGCCGCTCGCTGGAAACTGATTTTGTCCCGCTCGATCTTAACGGCAAACTGATCGCCGTCTGCGACACGCGGGTCAAACACGAATTGGCGTCGTCGGAATACAATGTGCGTCGCGCCGAATGTGAAGAAGGTGTGCGATTGTTGCGTGCGCAGTTACCCGCGATTACCTCGCTGCGCGATGTAAGCATAGAAGAGTTCCAACAAGGGCAGGCCGACTTGCCGGACAGGATCATGCTACGGTGCCGTCACATAATCACGGAAAATGCCCGAACCCTGGCTGCGGCTGAAGCTTTGCGACAGAATGACTTCACCGAATTTGGTCGGCTTATGCGGCTTTCGCACGTCAGTATGCGCGACGATTACGAGATCTCTTGCCCGGAACTAGACCTAATGGTCGCGATCGCCGACCGCGTAGACGGCGTTTACGGCGCGCGCCTGACCGGTGGCGGCTTCGGCGGATGTACGGTCAATATCCTGGTCGAATCTGCCTGGCCGGAATTCGAAGCCGCGGTCACCGCCCAATATTCGGCCGCCTTTCAAGTCGAACCGAAGATCTATAGGGTTCGTGCAAGTGAAGGCGCAGCCGAGCTCTAACCGAAACGGGCTAATAAAAGGTACGTTAAATTTCAAGTCGCCGCCCGCCAACCAGACCCGTTCGTTTTTTGGTCCGCAACTTGCGCAACGTCGACAAACTAAAGCTGGTCCAACGTTTTACGAGCCTTTACTTATCCATCCGGCATGTCGGTTGAATGAGTAAGAGCCGCCGGTAAAATGCCGGCGGCCCTGATCACTAAAGCTTGAAGAATTTACTTCGCCGGGGCCGGTCCGGGTTGCAGAACTTCCAATTGCAGGTTGATCGTAACCTCGTTGCCCACATCAAATCCGCCGATCGCTAGCGCGTTGCCGTAGTTGATGCCGTAATCGCGCCGGTTGATCTTGGTGTGGGCGTCTATGCCAAAGCGGGTGTTGCCCCACGGATCCTTGACCGCGCCAGTGATCGCGAACGGGAACGAGATCGATTTGGTCACGCCCTTTAGGGTGAAATCGCCCGTTAGCAAATACCCATCCTTGCCCTTGCGTTCGACCTTGGTGCTCTTAAACGTCATATCGGGGAACTTGGCCGCGTCGAAAAAATCCGCGGTCTTCAGATGGTTGTTACGTGGCGTCACGCCGGTGTCGATGCTTTCGATCTTGGCGGTGAATTCAACCGTCGATCGGGTTACATCCGCTGCGTCGTATTTAACCGTGCCTTTGAATTCGTGGAATAGGCCGTTAACCCAATTGATCTCCAGATGCCGGATGGCAAAACCGATCGTGGTGTGCATCGGGTCGATACTGTAATCTCCGGCCGGGATCGGCAAATAACTGACTTTCGCCGCTTGCGTCTTCGTGTCAGCAGCGGAACTGGACCAAATACCCGAAAGGGGGATCGCGACCAGCGCCGCGAGCGCCAAACCCAAAAATGCGCTAGAAAACTTTTTCATCCGTTTATCGCTCCTATAAATTTCTAAAGGCCTTTAAGGCTGACTAATTTCTTGATCAATTACGACCGCGCGTACGCCTCGTTTCGGGGGGCGACCGGATCGCGCCGCCATAGGCGTTCCAAAGCCCATTCGCCGCCACCGGCCACAGCCAAGAAGAGGAACAGGAAGCAATAGACCACGGCCAACTCACCGTGATTCTGCATGGGCCAAAATCCCGCGGGCGCGTGCATCTGGAAGTAGGCGACCGCCATCATCCCGGAGAGGATGAACGACACGGGCCGGGTAAACAGACCGATCAATAGCAAGAACCCGCCGAAGAATTCCAACACGCCGCCGATGCCCATCTGCGAAAGTAGCGGAGGGGTCGCATGACCCGGTTCAGCCAGAAAGCCAAACAGTTTCTGTGCGCCATGGGCCATAAACAGAAAGGCGGTAACAATGCGCAACACGCTCAGTACCCGCGGGGTTGCGCCCGCCAAAAATGAATCTAATTTAGTCATGATCTAACTCCTTCGCTTACCATAAAAGCTCGTTATCGCCTTCGTCGTGATAACGATTATCTCATCAAAAAAATTTAGCTACGGTCTTCGCGCGCGGTCTCCAGCAAGCGGCTTAGTTCCGCTAGTTGCTCTTGGCCCAAATGGCCCAACTGTCGGCGATGAACCTCGCGTACCGGTTCATCCAACTCTGACAAGAGCGCCAATCCCGATTCGGTGACGTGGGCGCGCACCACTCGCCGATCACTATTGCACCGCGCGCGGGTGATCAGTTTTCGCGTTTCTAATCGATCCAGCAAACGGGTGATATCCGGGTCCTTGGTGACCATGCGCTCGGCGATCTCGCCACAGGTGGCTCCGGTCGCACCGGCCCCGCGCAATATCCGCAAGGCGTTGTACTGCGTACCGGTCAATTCGGATGCCTTCAGCACACCAACCACCCGATCCGCTAAATATTCTGCGGTACGGACGATGTTCAAATGAACCTCTTCCTCGCGGCTAGCGAACGGCTTGGTCTGCTTTATTTCTTCTTGTAATTTCGGACTCACAAATGAATAATACTCGTTATCACGACTATTGTCAAGCGGAATATACCTCCGCGCTCGTAGCCCCGGACTTCATCCTTCCGTCGCGTTCAAGCACCTAAGAATTGCCTCGGCCGATAGATCGATGTCGGCTTCGGTGGTGGACCAATTCGAGACCGAGATGCGCATCGCGTGCATACCGTGCCAAGTGGTCCCCCCGGCCCAGCAAGTGCCATCTTGCTGGATCCGTCCGATCACCAGGGCCGTAAATGCGTCCATATCCGATCCGTCCGGCGGGGCAAACCGAACCAGCACTTGATTCAGTACTACGTCGTTCAAGATCTGCACCCGGTCGTTCGCGGCCAACCGTTCCGCCATTCGCCGTGCTAACTGGCAGCAGCGTTCCACCAATTCCGCCAAGCCGTCCTGGCCCAGCGCGCGCAGCACCGCATAGATGGCAAATCCACGCGCGCGGCGCGAAGCCTCGGGCACCCAATGATGATTTTCGCGAGCGGCGGCGGCGCCGGGAACGTAATATTCCGCGTTCAATTCCATCGATCGGCGATGGGCTTCGCGATCGCGGACAAAGATCAACCCGGAATCGTAGGGAACGTTCAGCCACTTATGCGCATCGACCGAGATCGAATCGGCCAGGTCGATGCCTTTAGTTAAGTGACGCAGCTCTGGCGAGGCCGCAGCCCACATCCCGAATGCGCCATCGACGTGGAGCCATCCCTTACGTTCCGCCACCAATGGTGCGATCTCGTCCAGCGGGTCGAACGCACCGGTGTTCACATTGCCGGCCTGGGCACAAACCAGAACCGGCAGGTCGATCCCCGACAAAGCGTCCTTTAGACGGTCGGGACGCATTCGACCCTGTTCGTCGGCCGGGACCTTGATCACGCGGTCGCGGCCCAGGCCGAGCATCTGTAGCGCGGCAAAAACGGAGACGTGAGATTCTTCATTAGTAAGTACCGCGATCTCGGGCGCACCGAAAAGACCCTGCTTCTCCACGTCCCACTCGACCGAGCGCAATAGGGCATGGCGCCCGGCGGCAAGTCCCGTGAAGTTCGCCATCGTCCCGCCGGTCGTGAAACCTAGACTCATTCCCGCCGGAAGTTGGAAGAGATCCAACAGCCAACCTCTGACGACCTCTTCGGCCGCCGCGGCCACCGGTGAAAGCACATTGGAAAACGCGTTTTGGTCCCAGGCCGAGGCCAGCCATTCGGCGGCCAAGGCGGCCGGATGGGCGCCGCCGATGACAAATCCGAAATAGCGCGGTCCGGGCGTAGCGACCAATCCAGGAGCGGCGTCCCGGCACAGATTCTCGATCACCTGGATCGAAGGTTCGCCCTCGCTCGATAACGGCGCTCCCATCGACGCCAGCAGTTGAAAGAAATCAACCGGCCGACCTACGGGGCGATCAGGCAAGCTGGCAAGGAATTGTTGGGCCAGCTCAGAAGTTCTATTCAGCAGTTCCGCATCGCTGCGGTCAACTTGCATGGGTATAGTATTCGGCATCTTTCAACCTATTCAAGCGAACGATCTCTCTCTAGCCGTTGCAACGCGGCACGGATCGGATCGGGAATCCGAACCGGGCGCTGGGTCGCGCGATCGACAAAGACATGTACGAAATATCCAACGGCGGCGGCAGATTCAACGCCTTCCTTAAAGATCGCTAACTCGTAGCGCACGCTGGAATTCCCCAACTTTCCGACGCGCAATCCGATCTGGATCGTTTTCGGAAACGCGATCGGTTGCAAATACTGACACTGCGACTCCGCGGCGTAGGCGATCACCGCGCCCGCGTAGATATCCAAACCGCCCTCCGCGATCAAATACTGATTGATCGCCGTGTCGAAGAAGGCGTAATACAGCGCGTTGTTCACATGGCCATAAATATCATTGTCCATCCAGCGGGTTGGGACGGACGAAAAGTGGGGGTAGTCCTTGCGGGAGATCATAGGAAGTAGCCGGTAGTCGGTAGCCGGTAGCCGGTAGTTATTTGGAACATTGGGCCTTTCATTTGGATCAGGAAACATCCACAACGACTGACATCTAGCATCTAGGATCTAGGATCTGACAACTCGTCTGATCTGACATCTCGTCTTCAGAATGCAACGATCTGGCGCACCGCGGTTGCTTGGGCCAATCGGTCAAATCCAAGATTGATCTCTTCCAGCGGCAGCGTGTGTGTGTACAGTTTGTCCACGGGCAGCAGGCCAGCGCGGTACATTTCGATGTAGCGCGGTACGTCGCGGCGCGGTACACAGGATCCCATATAGGAACCCTTGATGGTGCGTTCTTCGCCAACGATGCCGAGCGCGGGAATCGAAAACATCCGATCCGGCGCGGGCAGACCCATCGTGACCGTGGTGCCGCCGCGGCCAGTCGCTTCGTAGGCCTGGATCAAAACCAATTCGCTGCCGACACTTTCAAAGACGAACTCGGCGCCGCCGTGCGTGATCCCCCTGATCGCCGCGACCGGGTCGTCGGTCGATGCGTTAACCGCATGTGTTGCTCCGAGCTCGCGGGCCAAAGTCAATTTGTCACCCGCGCGGTCGACGGCGATGATCGGAAACGCCCCGGCGGCGCGCGCGCCCATGAGGGCGCTCAAACCGACGCCACCTAAACCGAATATCGCGACCGAGGCGCCGCTCGGCACGCGCGCGGTATTAAAGGCCGCGCCGACACCGGTCATCACCGCACAGCCGAACAATGCAGCGATCTCCAACGGTAACTCGGCGTCGATCTTGACTAAAGATTCTTGCGCGGCCACCGTGAATTGCGAAAAACCCGACACGCCCAGGTGGTGATTACAGGCCCCGTCGGAACCGGGTGCGGTAAATCGCCGCGCGCCATTCAACAACGTACCGGCCACATTCGCGTCGCCACCTGGTTGGCACAATGCGCCGCGGCCCGACACGCAGAACTGGCAACGTCCGCAAAGCGGTACCCAACTAAAGACCACATGATCACCGGGCGCGAATCCACCGCCGCCGGCTCCTACTTCAAGCACGACCCCACTCGCTTCATGACCCAGCACCATCGGCATCACGCGCGGGCGCGAACCGTCCACCACCGACAGATCCGAATGGCATAGCCCCGCCGCTGCGATCTGAACCAACACTTCGCCCGGCCCCGGCGGGTCCAGGGTGATCTCTTCCACCACCAACGGCGTGCTATCTGCATAGGGTTGGGCCAACCCCATTTCGTAAAGTACCGCTGCTTTGGTTTTCATATTCGATCCAGCACTAACAAGACATTCGGTTGGGCCAAGACCTAGCACGCCTCGGAGTACAACGTCGGCAACGGGCCAACACCAAAGAAAACCAGGCCCCGCACCAAACAAGCCCGTAAAACCGGGAGCGCGGGCGTCTCGCCGGCGACGATCGCCGAAGGCGATCCCGTTCTTTTGATACCCCAGACGCAAGACATCCGAATCTCTCAACCACGAAACCGCGCGCAATCGATACCATACTTCAACACCTTGTAGCCAATGATCCGCTCGGTCGTGTCCAACAGATGCGCCGCCTTCTTACGATTTCCGCGCGTGCTCTTCAGCGCATCTTGAATAATATCGCGTTCGTAGGCTTCAACCGTGGCTTCCAATGAAAGCCGGTTGACCGTCCCCGAACCTTCGGCGGTTTGCAAAGTCGGCGGCAGATGATGTCCGTGGATCACGCCGGCCTCGCAGACCAGCACCGATCGTTCGATCACGTTCTCTAACTCACGCACGTTGCCCGGCCAATGATAACTTGCCAGCATATCGATCGCCTGAGTCGAAATGCGTTTGATGCGCTTGCCGTGTTCTTGCGCGTACTTCACTAAAAAATGATCGGCGAGCAAGAGCACGTCGGATTTACGTTCACGCAACGGTGGCATAAAAATGCTAAAGACGTTCAACCGATAGTAAAGATCCTCGCGAAACTCGCCTGCGACGATCGCTTGTTCGATATCCTTGTTGGTGGCCGTGACCAGGCGCACGTTTACCTTGATCGTTTCGGTGCCGCCCAGGCGCTCGAACTCGCGTTCCTGCAGCACTCGCAGCAACTTTATCTGGGTGGAAACATTCAGATCGCCGATCTCGTCTAAGAAGAGCGTGCCGCCGTCGGCCAACTCGAAACGTCCCTTCTTCCGGTTCTGCGCACCGGTGAACGCGCCCTTCTCATAGCCAAATAGCTCGGATTCGATCAGGGTTTCCGGCAACGCGGCGCAGCTAACCTTCACGAACGGTTTGGCCGCTCGCAACGAGTTGTAGTGGATCGCGTGCGCGATCAGCTCTTTGCCGGTGCCCGATTCGCCGCGCAGCAAGACGGTCGTGTTAGTACGGGCGACCTGGGTTACCTGCTCATAAACCTCTCGCAACGGATTCGAGTTACCGATGATGTGGCCAAAATCGTAGCGTTCGCGCAGTTCCTGCTTTAGGTGAATATTCTCGTCCTGCAGACGTTGTTTATCGGTTTCGATCAGATGGTCGACCTTGATCGCCTGCGCGACCATCGACGCAATGATCGAAAGAAACGTAGTCGTACGGTCGTAATCGCGCTCGGGGTTGTATTTGAGATCCGCGCCCAACGCACCAACCGGCTTTCGATTGACCAGGATGGGGACGCAGACAAAACTGAGTTCCAGGCGCGGCGGTAATTTCCCCCCGCTGCCGAACCGATCGGCCGCAGTCGGTTCCAAACTGATCTGCGGCACGACGATCGGTTTGGCGGTGCGCGCAACGCGGCCGGTGATCCCTTGGCCGACCTTTACGCTAGCGCGGCGGATGTCGTCGGGGTCGAGTCCATGAGCAGCGGCGACCTCCAATCGGTTGCTATCGTCGTCAACTAACATCACGGCGCTGCGCATCAATCCGTGATGGCGACCGAGATTGTCGAGCACTCGGGTGATCGCCCGGCGGAGCTCCAGCGTCCCGGAAAGTACCTGCCCCGTTTCAAGGAAAGTGGCTAGCTTGCGCGCTTCGGCTGGTTCTGGTGTCATCGCCGCCAATCAATAGAATTAATGATACGTCGATCATCATTATTCACAAAAATCCAACCCGCGCAAATTCAAAAACTACATTTGTGTAATTTACGAAGCCATACGCAACAAAAATGTCTTCTGTTGTTTTCCGCCCGAAGGGCCGGAAATCGCACCAAAATCACCAAATTGAACACTCAATAGTCGCCGCCCCGCCTGAATTCAAGCCGCACCACCAATGGCACGAAAGTTGATTCGCTTCTTCACGATACCAACTAATGCACTTCGCCCTAAATATACGAAAACCGATCCGTCGTAATCCAAGGAGAAACCGATCGTGAGTCTACGGACCAAAATGAATTTCGCCCCCACCGCCCTATTGTTGATGCTGGGCGATACGCTAACCACTTGGGCCCAGGCAGCCCCGCCATCGTTGGATGACCGGCTAGCCAAGATCGAAGCCGCCACCACCAGCGCGCAATCGGCGGGTGATAACGCCTGGATGCTGGTCTGCGCCGCCTTAGTGCTGTTGATGACCGGACCGGGACTGGCGCTTTTCTACGGCGGATTGGTGCGGAAAAAGAATGTGCTCGGCACCATGATGCAGAGCTTCATCTTGATGGCCGTGGTCAGCGTGCTGTGGGCGTTGTACGGCTATAGCCTCGCGTTCTCTCAGGGCAACCCATTCGTTGGCGGCCTGAGCAACGTTTTCCTACGCGGGGTCGGCGCGGAACCGAACGCGGAATACGCCGCCACCATTCCGCAACAGACCTTCATGCTCTTTCAACTGATGTTCGCCATTATCACCCCCGCGTTGATCAGTGGCGCTTTCGCTGAGCGGATGAAGTTCAGCGCCATGCTGTTGTTCACGACGTTGTGGGTGACGGTCGTCTATTTCCCGTTGGCCCATATGGTTTGGGGCAGCGGCGGATTCTTGAACGCGGTCCTAGGTGGCCGCATTAAGGCGCTGGATTTCGCCGGCGGAACGGTGGTGCACATCGCATCCGGGTTTTCTGCGCTAGTTTGTTCGCTTTATCTGGGGCGACGGATCGGTTTTCCCAAGTCGATGATGGCCCCGCACAGCCTGGTGCTTAGCTTTATCGGCGCCTGTATGCTTTGGGTCGGATGGTTCGGATTCAATGCGGGCAGTGCGCTTTCGGCCGGTTCACTCGCGACCAGCGCCTTTGCCGCCACGCATTTCGCGGCCGCGGCGGCGACGTTGGGTTGGTTGGCGATCGAATGGGTACGGCAGGGGAAACCCACGGTGCTGGGCGCCATTTCCGGTGCGGTCTGCGGGTTGGTGGCGATCACGCCCGCGTCCGGTTTCGTTACGCCCATGGCCAGTTTGATCATTGGCTTTACCGGCGGTGTGGGTTGTTTTCTGATGGTCACGGTGGTGAAGAAGCGATTTGGTTATGACGATTCGCTGGATGCCTTTGGTGTGCACGGTGCGGGCGGTACGATGGGTGCGATCCTGACCGGGGTGTTTGCGACCAAGGGGGTGAATGCGATCTTCAAAGACGGCGACGGCAACGTCTTACCCGTCGGTCTGATCGATGGCCACGCCGTGCAGGTGCTGAACCAGTTGGCCGCCATCGGCATCACCATCGCACTGGCCGTGGTGGGAACTTACTTGTTGCTGAGGGTGGTCGACCTGGTGATCGGCGTCCGCGTTAGCGAGGAAGACGAGATCGAAGGGCTGGACCTGAGCCAACATGGTGAGGACGGTTACAGTGCGGATCTGGATCTGATACCGGTCGGGTCGGCGATCCGTTCAATGGATGCGGCGGCGAGCGGGGCAACGGCGGCGATGATCGTCGAGGGGTCGTAGACCGGGTTCGCACTTCTACTTAATTGCGGTTCGCGCCCACCTTCTCGAGATGCTCGGAGATCAACTTTCAGCGATCACACAATACCAAGTCGCGGCCCGCCGTTCGACGAGCATTCCGGAACACGATCACCTGACGGCGCAGGCCGCGCGAGTCAGTGCGCCGGACTCGCCGGCACAGGCCGCAGGTCGCCGTGCCCGTGTCAGGAGCCGCTTTATTTCCATTCCAATGAGGAGCACGACAAGTACCAGAAGGGTGCAATTAAAAGTGCGAGTTTTTGATTGTCCTAAAGGCAAACGGCGCGAAGCGCCGCACGGCAGTAACCCGGCGGTCAGGAAGGGTGCGCCAAAGTAGGGGAAGCCGCATTTACAGAACAACCACCCCCGGGACCTGCGGCCCCTTGCCCCTCCTTGCTGTATATACCGGGGACGTAGGTTACAGGTGTCCGCAGACATGGGTTACACATTCGATAATGGCATGAAGACCTTTTTAGGAGGAGATCATGCCTTGGCAGGAATGTACGACTATGAGTCTGCGATT
>JBDSEC010000460.1:0-5793 GCA_039920205.1 Pyrinomonadaceae bacterium | reverse complement strand
TTCTGGTCGCCCCGACTCGGTGGTTAGCAGCAACGGCCGGTGGGTCATATCCTTGTTTTCAAACCACTGTTTAGGGGTTAGAAAGATAAAGGCCAAGATGAGCAGGACAAGGACGTCGTATTGCCATGTGTTACGGGCATATCCCCACAAAATAACTGCTTTGAGTTTGCCGAACATGACGGTCAATCGTAAAACTAAACCGGATTACCGGTTGCCGGGTCAATAATATGACCATCACGCATATGTATGATGCGGCGGCACATAGCGGCGGCCTCGGGATTATGCGTGATCATAATAATGGTCTGATTGAACCGGTAATTCAACTCTTGAAACATATTCAAGACCAGCGCTGAATTTTCCGTGTCCAAATTGCCGGTCGGTTCGTCCGCCAGGACGATTGCCGGACGAGTTACCACCGCCCGGGCCAGGGCCACCCGTTGTTGCTCGCCACCGGAAAGCTCCAGCGGTTTGTGGTGCATTTTATCTTCCAATTTCAGGAGCTTCAGCAAGTCGCGCCGGCGGTCGGCGTTATCCGCGCCATTGCGCGCATGGATGCGCTCGGCTAAGCGTAGATTGCCCTCGGCGGTCAAGGTTGGAAACAGATTGAATCGCTGAAAGACAAACCCGATCTTGCGGCGGCGAATGTCAGTGCGGCGGGCATCCGTGGCGGCCGTCAGGTCTTCGTCGTCAATCGTAATGGTGCCGCGGGTAGGTGAAAGCAATCCGCCCAATAGATGTAGCATGGTCGATTTGCCACAACCGGACGGGCCCATGATGGCGACGAATTCGCCCTCTTCGACCGACAGCGACACGCCGCGCAGCGCTGGCACATCGACGCGCCCGACGCGGTAGACCTTCTCCAAATTCTCGGCTTGTAAAATCGTTCTCATGTTTAAACAAAAGAGACGCCGTTAGATCCTAATCGTAGGACAGCGCCATGACCGGATCCAAATTCGCCGCCCGCAGCGCGGGATAGATCGCGCCCACCAAACCACCCAACAAACCGATCGCCGCCGCCACCAGCATCCAGGACCAGCCGAATTCGAAGATCAACCCGTAGGCTTTATGGATCAAAAACCCGGCGCCCCACGACACCACAAAACCGGCGATCAGTCCCAAGAAACTGATCAACAGCGCTTCTTTTTCGATCTCGCTAATAATGTACCATTTAGAAGCGCCCAGTGCCTTTAGGATGCCGATCTCGCGGGTGCGTTCGGTGATCGTTGTGTACATCGCCAACATGATGACCAAGGTGCTGACCACGGCGGAAAGGCCGACCAATACCCGTAAAAATGTCTTTAACGCGGGGATCTTTTTTTCCACACTGGTAAATACGTCCCGCGTGTATTGGATCTTGTTGCCGGGCAAGGCGGCGTCAATTCGTTTGGCTAATGCTTCCTGTTCGGCGGAATTTTTTGCTTTGACCAGAACGTAGGTGCATTTGTCCACTGCCTGCAAAGCATCTTGCATAGCGGTCAATGACATCTTGACCCGGGAACCGGCTTCCGGAGAATAAACACCAACCACTCGATATGGTTTTTCGCCAAACAATTTAAGTACCGCGCCGACCTGTAGTTTGTCTGTCTGCGCCTTGGTCTCGTCGATCACGACCTCGTCATTGGCCACGGGTTCGCGTCCTGAACTCAAAGTCATGTGATTCATCGCGGCGAAATCGTTCCAATCAACCCCTTCGATCTGTTGGAAACCGAAACCGCGGCTGCCCGGCGATACATAAAGTATGACCGGGATCGCCGATTCGACGCCCTCGACTTTGCGCAATTCCTCGGCATATTTCGTGTTCAAATTGGCGGGTGAACCAGTCAATCCTTCCATCGAACCCTTTCGGGTGAACATGATCTCGGCACGCAGGTTGGACGATCGGCGCTGAAGATCATTGGACATCCCGCTAGACAGGCCCGTAAAGAGCATCACTAGGGCGACGCCCAATGCGACCCCGGCAATGCTAACCAGCGAGCGAATCGGTCGCTGGCGAATATTTGCGGTAACGAGATTATCCATTAGGTATTAGGCGCGCGCGATCACGGGAACCGAGAGGAGCTTATTGCTTTGGCTTGTCCAAATCAACCTCGGGAAGACCCCACTTATTTTCCAGCTTGAAGGCCGTTTCCGGGTATTCTTGATCTATCTTGACCGCTTCGGGTGATTGATAGGTCAAACTCAGTTTGTAATGCTCGCGCGGACGGGTCAAAGTCACTCGCACCGGCAAACGGACTTGACCGGTTTCACCGAATGCCCGCTGTTCACCAAACGCAATATCAGTCTCTAAACTTCCGTCTTTTTCAAAGGTCTGTAATCGCGCCAACCGGATCTGGCCCGTGCGGTCAAACCAAAACCGTCGGGTAACGTGGGCCACACCGTCCGCGCCCGCGGACAATTCGTCCAGCAAGTAATAACCGCGGATCACGCGCGCCGTTTTCTTGGCGTTCGGACGGGTGTCGGCTTCTTCCTCGAAAACTTCGGTCTGCGAATAAAGCAGCCCGCTAGTTCTGCGGATGTCGATCGGCGCCACTAACAGCGCGGAAGTGAAATGTTGCGGGCGCAAATTGGAAAAGACGCTGACGGCGCGCTGCTCGGTCCGGGCCGGATCCTTTACCCCATTGGTTCCATCGGACGTTGCCGGGCCGTTTGACGGGAGCCGCGCATAAACGTTGTCATTAGTACCGGAAACGAACCGCCGGTATTTTTCATCGCCCTGCAATACCGCGACGCGAAACTGCTCGCCATTCGAGGTCATCTCGGCAATGCTAGTTCCGACGAAGGGTAATTGGATCTTCAGGCTGATGCGGCCCGGTCTTTGGACCACGACCGTGCCGTCTGCGCGCTTATATTTTTCGGCAATTCCGCTTTCGGCAAACGAATTGTCTTCGAATTCAATGTCGACCTTTCCGCGGAGGGACTTGACCGAAGCTAAGCGATTCACTTCGGCGATCAACTGTTCGGTTGACGCATCCGCCCGAGGGGTAAGTAACGGCCAAACCGAGACCTTCTGCTTCACGCCACAAGAAGTGACGCTAAAAACCAGGAAGCCACAAACAAAAAAGGCCACGCAACGCGCTAGCCACTTTTTACCGTAATCGGATTCGAACATTAAGGAAACGGGCAAAACGAATTACCAGGAACGATCGCAATATGGGCCTAAAGTAATACAGCAACCTAACAAAGCGGTTAGTCAATGTCAACGCACGCGGTCAAAGCTGCCAGGCAATGTAACCAGCAATAAAAAGACGACACCGCCCTAGCTTTTGCAAGTCAAAAGTGTGAGACGGTGTCGTCAGCGGACCAGTTAACCAAACCTTGGTTATTGTTGTCCGACGTTTGAGGTCGGCGCACCATTCGTCGAGTTGCTGTTGATCCGGTTATTACCAAACGACACAACAAAACCGGCCGCATTCGAAATGCCGGTGTTGTTATTAATGATCGTTACGTTCGAGAGCAACGAAGTACCACCCGGATTATTCTGGCTGAAACCAACATTGTTATTGTTGACCAGGGTGGATTCCAAATTCGCCCCGCCATTTGTCCCCACGGTAACGCCATTTCCCGTGTTCTGCGACAAAATCGAATCGCGGATCGTGGCACGACCTCCCGAGTCGATCTTAACGCCATCAACCCCCATACCCGAGATATGGGTTCGATTGATCGTGGCGAACGAAAAATTCGCGGTCGCGGCTAATCGTATGCCGCTGCCGGTGCATTTTTGTATCGTGACTTCGTCGGTTACCAGATTCCCACCATTTGCCGGGGCGAACTGAATGCCCTCATTAGTAAATCCCGAGATCCAGACGTTTTTCAGGTTTAACGTCTTGCCAGCCACGAAATTGATTCCGCGGATACCGTTACCCGCCCCATTTATATCAACATTCTTGATCGTAATTACGTCGTTGACACCCGCGTTAACAATGATACCGGTAGTCAATGAAGCCAAGATGCCAGCCAATTGCCCATTGCCATTGATCGTGATCGACTTGGTAATGGTGACCGCGCCAAATCCGCCCGGATCCAAGACCGAGATCTCACCGCCGGCAGCAGTTTTTGAGATCGCCCCGGCAAACGTTTTGCACGGTGCGGTTCGACTGCACGGATCGGCATCGTTGCCGACCCCGGAAACCCAGGTTCTGGTCGCTTGTGCCTGGGCGACGGAGGCGCCCGCGGCCAGCAGAATAATGAGGGCCAAGGGGCTTAATCCTAAGCGTAACTTTGTCATTTTATTTCTCCTTATGTTCGAGTAAGGCGTTTTAGTTAAACGAAGATCCGGTCCAACCGTCGGGAGTCTGGCGCCGCGAGCGCATGCAAACTCCGAAGGCCTTATCCGAAACCACACTTTGATTTTGTGTCTCAAGTTTCGACGCGACGGATCACCTGTATTTGCGTAGATTTTCGCATGCGGCCGACACTTTCAGTTTTGAGAGGCGGGGCGGCCCGGCGATTGGACAAGCAAAGCTTTGCGAAAACCATGACTAACAAATCGGGATTATAGTCATCTAAAGAGAAAAGGAAAGAGCTACCGAGGGGTCAGGTCGACACGTGGCGGGCAAAATTGCGATGAACGGGTCCGCGGCGGGTATCGAATGGTACAAAGTTTTCGTGGTCCGTATCGAAATACCTTGGGTTCAAACCATATCTAGAAACCGTCCGCGCACCTCGGCCGGCGGCAACATACACGAATCATATTTGCCAAAAAATTTGTAGCGATAACGCGCGAACTGATCGTAAAAGAAATCGCGAATCGGCCGCGGGATGATGTACGCAACGCGAGCCAGCCCCCAAAATCCGCCTAGATAGCCCGAAAGCCGCAGCGCCGCCGTCGAACGAACGTAAACCCTCTCAGCTCCGCTTGAACTGTCCAACAAAACAACCGAGTCGACCTTTTCCAACTCGGGCTTCCGTGCGATCAGCGCACGGCCAAAGTCGCTCTGTAAGGCAGCGAAACGCATGGTGCCGCGGCGGTCGTGGTCCAGCACGAACTGGACGCTCTTATTACAAAAGCCGCAGACACCGTCGTAAAGCATTACTAGTTCGTGCGATTTACTCATACCTATAAAGATGCTAGATGTTAGATGCCAGATGCTAGTTCAGGCGAGAGTCTAGCATTTGCCGGGCGGAATTTGATAGGTATGGCGAAAGTTCACAAACTTACTATCGAAATGCAATTGGCATTGCCGCGCGACCAGGTTTTTCGGTTTTTCGCTGATGCCGGAAACCTGGGCCGCATCACCCCACCCGAGTTGGATTTTCGCATCCTGACGCCTCAGCCGATCGAGTTGTCGCAGGGCGCGCTGCTGGATTACCGGATCCGGCTGTATGGAGCGCCGATCAACTGGCGAACGGTCATTTCATTATGGGATCCGCCGTTCGAATTCACCGATGAACAAATTCGTGGACCATACGCGCAATGGATACATCGCCATATGTTTGAAGAAAGCGACGAGGGTGGGACGCGCATCTTGGACGAGGTTAGTTACATGCTTCCGTTTGGCCCACCCGGGCAGATCGCGCACCCGGTCATTCGCCGGCAATTGAAGCGCATATTCACCTTTCGGCAGCAGGCGGTGAGGCAATTCTTATTACCCGAATCAAAGCCTGACCCCAACGAGGATGTTCAATTCTTCTAACGCTAGCAGCGCTCCGTTCTAGCTCGTCAAGCTCGCCGGCCGGGGGGCTCCCTGCAATTGAATGGGTGGCTGCGGCGCACAGCAGACGCTGACCAAGCGCGCGCGATCCTGCTGCATTTCCGGATCATGTTCTAGCCACGCTCGGAGGGCGCTGAACACC
>JBDSEC010000459.1:0-6240 GCA_039920205.1 Pyrinomonadaceae bacterium | reverse complement strand
GAACCGTAACGGCATCGACCGACTCCGAAAGGAGCCGGCGTTCCGGGGTGACAACTTCTAAGTTAATTTTGTCTGCCATATCAATTACGCGGCGGCGGCCATCTTCTGCGCCTTCTCGCGAGCCTCCTCGATGCTGCCGACCATGTAAAACGCCTGTTCGGGCATATCATCGTGCTTGCCGTCTACGATCTCGCGGAACCCGCGGATGGTGTCTTCCAGTTTGACCAGCTTTCCTTTAAGACCGGTAAACTGCTCGCCGACCGTAAACGGTTGCGAGAAGAAACGTTGGACCTTACGGGCGCGCGACACGACCAATTTGTCGTCGTCCGACAATTCGTCGATACCGAGGATCGCGATGATGTCTTGTAGCTCTTTGTAGCGCTGTAGAATACGTTTCACATCCTGCGCACAATCATAATGCTCGTCGCCAACGATGCGCGGGTCCAAAATACGCGAGTTCGACGCCAACGGATCGACCGCCGGATAAATGCCCAACTCGACGATCTGACGCGAAAGCGCGGTGACCGCGTCCAAGTGCGCGAACGTAGTGGCGGGCGCCGGATCGGTATAATCGTCGGCCGGTACGTACACGGCTTGGATCGAAGTGATCGAACCGGTCTTGGTCGAGGTGATGCGCTCCTGCATTTCTCCCATTTCCGACGCCAGATTCGGTTGGTATCCCACCGCCGAAGGCATTCGGCCCAGCAACGCGGAAACTTCCGAACCCGCTTGAGTAAAGCGGAAGATGTTGTCGATAAAGAGCAGTACGTCCAATCCTTGGTCACGGAAATATTCGGCCACGGTCAGGCCGGACAAGGCTACGCGAAGACGGGCGCCCGGGGGTTCCGTCATCTGACCGTAGATCAAAGCCACTTTCGATTCTTCGATCGCCTTCATATCCACTTTGGTTACGTCAAAGGCGCCGCTTTCTTCAAAGTGATCGCGGAATTCGGTCCCAAACTGGATAACTTGCGATTCGACCATTTCGCGCAAAAGGTCATTACCCTCACGCGTACGTTCGCCCACGCCGGCGAACACCGAATAGCCCGAGTGCGCCTTGGCGATGTTGTTGATCAACTCCATGATCAAAACCGTCTTGCCTACACCGGCGCCGCCGAACAGACCGATCTTTCCACCCTTCAGAAACGGCTGGATCAGGTCGATGACCTTAATTCCGGTTTCAAGCATCTCCTGCTTGGTCGATTGCTCGTCAAAGGTCGGCGCGTGGCGGTGAATGGGGTAGCGCTGTTCGTGTTTGATGGGACCCATTTCATCCACCGGTTCACCGATGACGTTCATGACGCGGCCCAAGGTGCCGGGACCAACCGGAACCGTGATGGGACCACCAGTGTCGATGACCTTCATGCCGCGGACCATTCCGTCCGTCGGGAGCATGGAAACCGCACGCACGCGGCCTTCGCCTAAGTGCTGTTGCACTTCGCAAACTACATTGACCTCGGTGGGCACGTCGAACCCGGCCGAAACCACGCGCAATGCTTGATGGATCGGGGGTAAAAAACCAGCTTGAAATTCGACGTCGACCACCGGGCCGATAACTTGGACGACCTTACCGTCGACTTGACCATTCGTAGCCATATATTTGTTGGTAAACTCCTGTTGAAAATAGGCCTGAAGCAAAGGCTAAAACTTTCACAATCTCTGAACCCAGCAAAATATCACATTTTGCGTAGTAAAAGCAAAAAGGCTAAGTAGGGCTTTAATTCGAATTCATTCGTTGGAGTTCGGTCCGCATAGCGGGAAGGTCCGGGTTTCCGGGATTAACCTTGGCCAGCCGATCGAGCATCGATTGCGCCTCGGCAAAGTTCTTTTGCAGGGCATACGCCCGAACCAAATTTCCAAGGGTCGGTTCGTGATTTGGATCAAACTTTAGCGAGGCCTGATACTCTTGGATCGCCCGGGCCGGATCCGGTGGCGTTCGCTGCAGGAAAGTCGAACCCAGGTCGGTTCTAACTTCGACCGAATTCGGCCGGACCACCAGCGCCTCGCGATACCAACGTTCGGCTTCCGTGAAGTTACCCGAGTCGAACTGGGCATTGCCCATCGCGGCCAATGCTTCAAACTCGCGCGGACGTAGCTTGATCGCCTTTTGCAGAAACTCTATCGATTGGGGGAGACGCCGGATCCGGTAATATTCTTTTGCCGCGTCCATCTGAGCGTCAAAGTTGGCAGGCTCGTCATTGGCTTTCTTAGCTTGTACCTCGGCCGGCCGGGAATCAGTTGATGTACCTGGAGGTAATACTTGGTTGCCTTGATCGATCGGTGGATGATCGGCCGGCAATTCTGGAGTCGGTGAAGCGGCGGCGGCCGGCGCTGGATCATAACCGCGCTGGTTCACGGTATTTGCAAACACAAATCCACCAATACAACCCAGCAACAGACCGATGATCCCAAAAAGAATATTTTCCTTATTCATCAAGCACAACTACTCACGCGTACGAATGCAGTCCCGGAAGTAAATAACTAACCCCGAGATAAGTGAAAATAATAAAAAGGAAACCAAGTAGAGCAAAGTAAGCCGACCGGCGTCCGCTCCAACCGCGCGCAATGCGAGTGTGCAGGAACACGCCATAGGTCAACCAGGCGACAAAGGCGCCGGTTTCCTTGGAATCCCATTGCCAGTACTTGCCCCACGATTCATTGGCCCAAATAGCGCCCGTGATCAACAGCATGGCCAACATCGCAAACGTAACGCTGCCGGTTTTGTAAAGCAGGCTGTCCAGCTTGTCCAAGGCGGGAAGCGCTTGCCGTAACCTTTCGGTACGGAAACTAAAGATCAAAACGAACAACGTCGCGGTAAGCACCGTGATCAACGCCGCCAGTTCGACCGGATTGGCGTTCAAGCTAAGGATCAATTTGGAGCCATTCGCCGCCACGAACTGCGAAGCATGCGAGATAAGGTCCGCCGCGGGGATCTGCGCGATCTGTTCCGGCGTCATTTTGTCCTGTTCCGCCAGCCATTTACCGAAGGCTTCGTAATTGCGCGGATCCAACTTCGATCCGATATCGGTCATCGTCTTGACCTGCGAAACCAAGAGCGCAATGGCACACGCTTGCACTACCAGCGACCCCTTCAGTAACCGATGACCCCACAGTTTTGCCGTTTCGTTATTTTTGGCCAGGTAGATCCCGAATGCAACGATCACTCCGATAAGCATGAAGCCGGCCAGGGCCAAGGCCGGTCCAACCCAAGGAATATCCGCGCGCAAATACGTCAGCGGCATCTTCCGGCCGTCCGGCAACGGGAAATAGGTGGAAGCACCATATTGCAGATGCAAGAAAACCGAACCCTTGCTGACGGTGGCAATGACGGCCAGGCCAAAAAGTGCGGCCCAGATAGCCATGGCCTCGATCTTCACCCCATCCTTGATCAAATAGACCACGCCGATCGAGAAACAGACCAATGCAACGCCGTAAGACAAAGAAGCAATTCCCACATGGATCGGCCGCCAGTACGAATCCAGCACCGGTTGCAAATCATTGATCTCGCTGCCGATAAATCGGGCGAGCACGAGGATCAACGCGGCCAAGGGTAGCGTGATCGCGCCGAGAAACCGGAAATTCTTACGGTGGGCGATAAGCAGCGTGGTAAATCCCGCTCCAAAGGCAAAGGCCAAACTTAGATCGTAAAGATTCGCAAACGGAATGTAGCGAAATACCCACCCGAGTTCCGAAGGGCTGCGGCCCTGGCTCTGAAAAATTTGCAACTCGCGGTCGTACGCCGCGACCCACCGGACCAGCCAGCTAGACAGATTAAAAAACACGCCCAATCCGGCGGTCCACATACCCACACGCAGGGCCATCGCCGACGGCGCATACAGATTCATCAGATGAAAAACCGCGGCCGTCAAATAGCAGGCCAACGCGATCATCATCAAGGCGCTATCCGGCATGAACCGGCCGCCAAATTGGACCCGCAGCATCAGCATTAACCCACTGGCTAACAGCACAACAATAGCCGGCAAAAAAGACCGCAGCGTGATCCTTGGTTCAGCCTGCGGACGCACCGGGACTACGGCATTTGGTTCGATCGATGTTGCACTCATGATTGTACCTCTTGGTTATTGCCCGTGATCGCATCCTCTATCTTGTGGAAGCGGTCCTCAAATCCCATCTTGCTTCGGTTCGTATTGCCGCCCATGACGACGTCATATTCATTAGCCGGCGATTGGCTATCGTCAGCGTTCTTCGGTTCGATCAAGGCCCAAATGCGTTGATGCGAAAAGAAGAAGACCGCGCATAGGGTCCCGATCAGGCCGAAGAACCCTAGGTAAACAAAGGTCTTCCCGGGGTCCTTGCTCAGCGCCAAGACATGCTTGAACGAAGCCCGTTCGAAATTGATCAATTTGTATTTGTAACCCAGCACGGCATTGCCGACCGGCGCGCCTTCGGGGAGCGATTTAAAAGCGAACGCGCGCTTTGCTTCGCCCGATGGACTCGTGACCTGCAACACCGCCGCCGGGTTGTTGTATTCGCCGCTCTTGGTGTCTGGTTGGCCATCGGTCAACGTGAAATCGGGTTGAAAACTCTTAAGATCGAGTCGTGTTCCGTCCGCCAAAGTGGTCGACCCATTGCGTGGTACCACCACGGTCTGCGCCGCACCGCCGCGTTCAGGAGTTACCAGCAATGTTACCGTGCGCGCATTTCCCAGATCGATGAAACTTGCTTGAAAGAACCGATAGCCGCGGTAATCGTAAGGCTTGTTCAAACTTACGACGGCGTTGGTCTCGCCATACTCATCCTTGATCTTTACCGTTGTGCTCCAATCGACCGTATTGTCGGCCGTTATTGGCCCATCCAATTTGATCAATTTCTGTTGAATGTCCGTACATTCGACGGTGAAGGGAATCGCGACCTGCACTTCGGATACCGTATTAAGGCCAAAACTTAGTTGGCTTACTTGATTCGCCGCTTCTCCAGGTGAAAGCGGCATGTTACCGTCTCGGCTAAACTGCGCGGTCAAAAAGCCCCCGGTGAAAATAGTCAACAAAGCAACGTGGACCGCCAAATAGGTAAGCCGGTTCCAAGCTCCGCGCTCCGCAAAAACATAGGTTTTTCCCGCTTGCTCGGTAACCGTTGATTTGAACCCAAATCTCTTTAAAGCTCCAACGACACGATCGCGCGCGGCCTCGCCATTGAGACTCGCGATCGAAACCGTGCCCGTAGCCTGCTGCGCGTTCAACCAAACCCGTGAGGCCGTAAGTTTTCGGCCTTTGATTATTCGCCAAGTTATCGGCGCCCGATCTATCGAAGCCAGAATAATGTTGAGAGATAGCGTCAACAGCAACAAATGGAAGTACCAAGCATGATAAACGTCGAACATACCGAGTCCGCCATAGAGCATTTTCTGCGACGGGGTCAGCGTTGCGTAATACTTATCGAATCCCTCAACATTCTGTTGGACGATGATCATTCCTATAAGCGCCAAAAGAATGACGATCATCAGTTGAAACACGCCGAATCGAACCGAGCTGAGAAAGTCCAGGACACGATTCAGGACCGGAACGGCATTAGTTGAGGTGGGCTTGGGGGCGGTAACGTTACCCGTTTGCGAGTTTTGTGCTTCTTCTACGGCTGACATGAAATTTCGTTCTTGAATTACGCCGACGGTGATCGCAGGTGCCGAAACATTCGGAGCTTGACCTGCGGCACATTGAAATGAAATATTTCCAATCAATCTTAACCGAGGGTTGCCATATTTGTACACTCGCATCTGTCGTCCAGCTTACGCAACTACTTAGTCGTAATGTCCAACTCCGTCCGCTCAAGTTCCACCAAAAGTCGGGGGCAAGTCGATGCGCTGGTACGAGCGTACGCTCAAACGGCAGCACTCGTGTTGGCGATTGTCGTTTTTGACTGGTATCATGCGAAAAATCAAAACAGTTTCTAATTTTGCAATATTTTCGTGGAACAAATGAAAAGTGTGACCATCGACATTGATAACAACACTGCGGAGACCCTGGCGGTTCCACAGTTGGGAGCAAGGGAGAAGATCGCGGCCCTAGTCGAATTGACCAAGCCGCGGATCACTTTCCTACTGCTTTTGACGGCGGCGGCAGGCTTTTGCCTCGGCTCGCCCGGCAAGATCGACTTTGTGAAACTGGTCCACACGATGGTCGGTTTAGGGCTGCTCGCTTCCGGCGTTGCAACGTTGAATCAACACTGGGAACGTGCCCTGGATCGGTTGATGGCCCGAACGGAATCGCGTCCGCTGCCGACGGG
>JBDSEC010000458.1:0-4941 GCA_039920205.1 Pyrinomonadaceae bacterium | reverse complement strand
GCTATAATCGAATTTTGTCTTTACGGGAGAATATTAATCGTGAATGCCCATCCCATTTTTGGGAACATTTTAGAACCGAACGATCAGACCGAAGCGCGACTGGACCACTTGGAAAAGCTGCGCGAATTGGTCGGCAATGTTTATCCGAATAAGTTTGTCCGTAGTGTCGTGACCGGTGCGGAAGACACGATAACCGGCGTTCTGAATTATTCGCCGGTTCGGGAAGCGACGGCAGAGATCCGCGAGGCCGTGTCCAAGTTGGCGAATCGCGAGCGTCCACCCGCGGAGTTGAAAGACGCCACCAATGCCAAACTCAAAGAATTCGGTACGGTCCGTATCGCCGGGCGGTTGACCACGCCGCTACGCGGTAGCTTTGTCCACCTGACCGACGGTATCAGCAAGCTGCAGGTTTATGGCCCGAAGAAAGACGGCTTTGGGCTGATCAAGAACGACCCGGGCCATACGATCAACGCGGAGAACGGCTGGAATGCTTTTTTGCTACTGGACCACGGCGATTTTATCGGCGTCGAGGGCTATTTGTTCATCACCAATACCGGTGAGCTGTCGGTGCACATCGAAAGATTCCAGTTTCTGGCGAAAGCCCTGTTGCCCATGCCGGACAAGATGCACGGCATTGCGGATGCCGAGATCCGCCAGCGGCAACGCTACGCCGATCTGATCGCGGGCAGTTTAAAGGTCGAACGCGAACCGGGCGAGCTATCTACGCGTGAAGTATTCGAACGCCGTTCAAAGATCATCCGCGAGTTGCGCCGCTTCTTGGACGACAGCGGATACATCGAAGTGGAAACGCCGATGCTGACGCCCAAGGCCACCGGCGCGGCGGCCAAGCCTTTTGAAACTTTTCATGAAGCCTTGAAGATTCCGTTGTACGCCCGCATCGCGCCGGAATTGTATTTGAAGCGTCTCACCGTTGGCGGATTCGAAAAAGTGTACGAGTTGAATCGCAACTTCCGGAACGAAGGTATCTCGTTCAAACATAATCCCGAGTTCACCATGTTGGAGTTTTACTGCGCTTATATGGATGTAAATGGGATGATGGATTTCGCCGAAGAAATGATCCGCTCATCCGTGGTCAAGGCGGCCGGCGGAACCGTGGTCGAGTTTGAAGGCAAGCAGATCGATTTCGGTAAGACCTTCGCTCGCTTAACAATGAACGAGGCGATCGTACGATTTTGGCCGTCGGACGCAGGCGAGATCAGCCAGGAACTGTTGGCCGATGATGCTTTCGTAAGCGCAAAAGTTCAGTCCATCCGACCGGACGTCAAGGTGGACCTTCACCGTGGTATCGCTTTTCTATTTGAACACTTCGCTGAAGAACATTTGACCGAGCCTACGTTCATTATTAATTATCCGAAAGCGATCTCGCCGTTATCGAAAGCTTCGCCCGCGGATCCGACGGTGGCCGAGCGCTTTGAACTGTTCATCAATGGAATGGAAGTCGCAAATGGCTTTTCCGAGTTGAATGATCCGCAGGAACAGTACGAACGATTTCTGGACCAGGTAAACCAGCGCGAGGGCGGCGACGAAGAGGCGATGGTATTGGACGAAGATTACATCCGCGCCTTGGCCTACGGCATGCCGCCGGCGGCGGGTATCGGCATCGGCGTCGATCGGTTGGTAATGCTTTTAACTAATCGACGGTCGATCCGCGATGTTATCTTGTTCCCGCATCTGCGGCCGGAAGGAAAAGAAGCGGATACCAATCAGGATGCCGCCGCTGGAGAATGATTAACGCGCAATATGAGGTCGGTACCACCTGCGGTAGCGGGTGGCTTTCTTCCCCCCAAAAAGCAAAAAAGCCACCCGCTACCGCAGGTGGTACTGATCTCGATTCCACAGCGCTCTTCATTGCGCCTGCTTAGATGACGCGGGCGCAGCATTGGAAGACGGCTCGGCTGAAGCCTCGACCCGGCCAGCTATGGTAGGCGGTACTGACGTGATCGAGCGCGGCCATTAGTTTCTAACTTGATTCCGGCTAACATCTGACATCTTCCCCATCATCGATCCAAAACAACCCTTACCTTTCGTGCCAAAGCTTCGGGCGAGAATGGTTTCGGAAGGAAGTACAACCCCTCTTCCAGAACCCCGTGTTGTACGATCGCGTCATCCGTATATCCCGACATGTACAGCACGCGCAGTGCGGGCCGCATCGCGGTGATCCGATCGGCCAATTCACGGCCGCTGTAATCCGGCATGACCACGTCGGTCAGCAAGAGATCGATCTGTTCGTCGCTCCGGCTAATGTGCAAAGCGTCGTCTCCGGACTGCGCCTCGAGCACCCGGTAACCCGACATTTCCAAGATCTCGCGGGCTAGGGCGCGCACGGTCACGTCGTCCTCGATCAAGAGGATCGTTTCGTTCCCCGTCGGCACTTCGGTTTCGTGGTTCATCTGAACCTCGACCTCGATTGCGACCACCCGTGGCAAATAGATGTTGAAGCGCGCGCCCCGGCCGGGTTCGCTGTCCACGGTAACGTTACCGCCGCTCTGCTTCACGATCCCGTAAACGGTGGCCAGCCCCAGGCCGGTTCCCTTGCCCACATCCTTGGTGGTAAAGAAAGGTTCAAAGATCTGTGCGCGTATCTCGCCGGTCATACCGGTTCCCGTGTCCAACACGGAAAGAAGCACATAACTTCCCGCCGGGACCTTGAAGGCGCCATGCGGCTGGTCTTCCGTCAGATCAATGTCACCGGTGGTCAGGGTAAGCGAACCGCCCTTAGGCATGGCATCGCGGGCATTGACCGCCAAGTTCATCACTACCTGTTCCAATTGCCCGCGGTCCGCTTTGATCCGGCCGGACAATTCACCCAAGTTGGTTCGCAACACGATATCTTCGCCGATCAAGCGGCGCAGCATTTGATCCATATCCAACACGATCGCATTCAGGTCCAGTAACGTAGGCTGCAGGATCTGCCGGCGGCTGTACGCCAGTAATTGATGGGTCAGCGCGGCCGCGCGATCGGCGGCCCGGCGGATCTCCTGCAAGTTGCGGCGTAACGGTTCATCGGGTTTCATCCGGTGCAGCGTCATGTCGCTGTAGCCAATGATCCCGGTCAAAATGTTGTTAAAGTCATGGGCGACACCGCCCGCGAGTCGGCCGATCGCCTCTAACTTTTGCGACTGGCGTAAGCGCTCTTCGCTATCACGCAAGGCCGCTTCGGCTCGCTGCCGTTCGGCAATATCCGTGGTCGCACACAGCAGACACTTCTCGCCGTTCAATTCAACCGTTTCCAACGAGATCAACTGAGCACGCATTTCACCACGAAGGTTACGTCCCATTACCTCGATATTGCGCACCGGAATGTGATCGGTAAGTGAGCTCATTACCGCAGCGACATCGTCTTGATTCGGGACCAAGTTTAGTTCGCGCACCGTTCGGCCGAGCAGTTCATTGCGTGCGTAACCGCTGACTTCGCAAAACGCATCATTGACATCCAAAAAGATGCCGTCCCGTCCGGAGATTATGCTCATCGCGTTGGGACTGGCAGTAAAGGCCTTCGAGAACCTTTGTTCGGAGACGCGCAACGCTCGTTCGGCCAAATGATGCTCGATCGCCAGGCTGGCCAGTCGGGTCGCGCTGGAAACCAGCTCGTATTCGCTTGCTTCCGGCGCGCCCAGCGCCTCTCGATAGAGGGCAAAGGTCCCCTGCACTTGTCCAGTGGATGAAAATATAGGACTGGACCAGACCGAACGCAGTCCGAATTCTTCGGCTATTTCGGTCCAATCTTGGCAGAGCGGATCGGTGGAAATGTCGCTAATGACCACCGGTTCCCGGCGATAGACCGCCGTTCCGCAGCTACCCGCATAGGGCCCGACGAGCATCCCGTCGATCGCTTGATTGAACCGTTCCGGCAGACTCGGGGCCACCCCTAAATGTAAACGCTCGCCGTCGCTGGACAAGAGCAGAATTGACCCGAGCAGGCCCGGCCGCTCGTGCTCGACGAACAAGACCAGCTCACTGAGCACATCGTTCAAGGCCGCGCCCGTCGCGATCAATTCCAGGATCCGTTGTTGACCGTGCAACAGCCCCTCGGCCTGTTTCTGACGGGTGACATCGCGTTGCGTTCCCCAGGTGCGCACCAACCGACCATCTTCGACGATGCCGACAAAATTGTTTACGAAGAACTTCGCGTCGCCAAAGCGGTCCATTTCATGCGACTCGACCTCGGTCAAGCGATAGCCACAGCGAATAAAGGCTCGCAATAACTCGATAGTGTAGGATTCGGACCGCGCCAAGAAAACGCTTAATGGCGCACCGATGATCTCGCTCGCTTTTTGATAGCCATACATTTGGGCCATCGCATCGTTACATTCCGCCAAGCGGGCGGATTCGTAAATTTGCTCGATCTGCTGTTCGACGGGCAGATCGATCGGGATCGGCTGTTCCAATTCCAGCCGCCATACCGCCTCCATGGTATTTTCAATAAAGGTGCGATAACGCTCTTCGCTTTGACGCAGGCCATCCTGAGCCAGCTTTCGTTCGGTAATATCGGTGGCGGTTCCAACCAAGCGCTGGGGATTTCCTGCTTCGTCCCGCAATACGTATCCGCGCGTGTACATCCAACGCCATTCTCCGGCTCCGTGGCGGGCGCGATGTTCGAATTCAAAATTCGCGGTTTTATTGGCAATATTTGCCTGCACCGCGGCGATCACGGCCGGGAGATCTTCGGGGTGAACTACGTCACGCCAAAAGGATGCATTCTCGATACCCTCGGCAGTCCGGTAACCGAGCAAAGTCACCAGAGTGGGATCAACAAAGATCGTTTGGTCGGCCAAAGAAACGTCCCAGACGCCGGTCCGTCCGGCCAACGTCGCAAGACTATATCGCTCTTCGCTTTGGCGTAGCGCATCCTCGGCCAATTTGCGTTCCGAAACGTCATACGAGACCCACAGGGCACAGGGCACGTCGTCCAGTGTGATC
>JBDSEC010000457.1:0-6181 GCA_039920205.1 Pyrinomonadaceae bacterium | reverse complement strand
GCATCTGCCGCCCGCTTCGCGGGCTCCGGACATTAATAAGGGGAGCTACGACTCATGCTAACGCACCCTCACCCCCCCCCAACCCCTCTCCCAAAAGCGGGAGAGGGGGGCCGGAAAAAGCAAAGCGCTAGTCAACCGTCAACTCTCACTTCTAATTACACCCGTATCTCAGTTGAGTTAAGAAAGAAAAAGGCCGCTCGTCGCACTTCAATCCTCAAGCGCGGCGGCGGCCTTTGACCGGTTGCTAATAACGCAAACTACTGCATTTTCAACATATCCACATAATCTTTGCCCAATTTATCAAGCTTTTCTTTGAAGCCGGGGTTGTTCATTGATTCTTGGATGTACTTGCTTTGCAAACCAAGCACCGCAGTCACGTTGTTCTTAACGCTGGTGGTCAACTTTTCGGTCATTTCAGTGCTGGCGCGGGCAGTCTTTAACGCATCGAGTTGCGATTTGATGTCGCCTTTCTTGGCGTCAAAGATCTTTTGGGCGGCATCGACGCCGGCTTCGTTCGGTGAATCATCAACGGCCTTCACGACATCTTTGGACATTGCGTCCAGGTCGGTAATGAATTTGCCCACCTCGGCGTCCTTTTGGCAGCCGGCTAGGGTCAGGCAAGAAAACGCTAAAAGGGCGATCGCTAAATACTTAAACATGGAGCCTCCATTAAGGGTCAGTTGTTCGGTCAAAAAGTTGATAACGTCTATCCCACGACCTGGGGAATGTCAAGGTGGTTCATTGAGTCCCGCCGTGCTGTTGTATCATGCGGACGAAGCTTTCCATCAACTTTTGGTTTGGTAGGTACGGGAGGGGGAATGAAACATTCAGCCGAATTTCAAGCGCTCACTGATGACGCTAAAAGCCGGGTCCGCGAGGTCTCAGTTGCGGAAACTATCGAGCGGCAAAAAGCCGGCGCGCAGGTGATCGACGTGCGCGAAGACAATGAGTGGAGATCAGGCCACGCCGGGGGTGCGACGCATTTAAGCCGGGGGATCATCGAACGTGACATCGTGCAAACCTATCCGGACAAGGACACCGAACTGATCCTCTATTGCGGCGGCGGTTACCGGTCGGCCTTGTCGGCGGATATGCTGCAGCGAATGGGTTATACCAATGTCTGGTCGATGGCCGGTGGATGGAAAGCGTGGAAGGACGCGGACGCGCCGCAGGATATGCCGATACCGTTTTAAGAATTGAACAGGAGAGGGACATTAGGAATTGGGTCATTGGGAGATTGAGACATTGTCGCGAATGTCGTTTCGTTTTGATAATGCGCTGGGCCGTTAAAGGTAGCGTTCAACTTTCGTCGCAATGACCAAATCCCCCAAATGACCCAATGCCTAATCTCACTCTGTTCCCTCTGTTATCTCCTGTGAAAACTCTTATGCTTTTACCGCGGCGAGTTGCTCCCGGGCGAGTTTGCTCCAGCGGCGAACCTCGGAGTAACGAAAGTTGGGCATCGTTTTGACCGCTTCCAAACAACGTTCGAACATGCTGGCGGCTTCGTCGACGCGGCCCAGCTTGCGCAAGGTTTCGCCCAAATAATAAAGACCTTCCGGGTCGAACGCGCGCCGCTCGACATACTTCTCCAACGCCGCGCGGGCCTCTTCGATCATTCCCGCACCCAAATACGTCGCACCTACTTCGCGCCAGATCTCGCCTTGCGCGTATTGATCGTTTTCCGCGACCACGACACTGAAATGATCGATGGCTTCCTGCCATTGGCTGCGCTTGCGAGCCAGGCGGCCGAGTTGAAAGCGAGCGTCGACCTCGGAGCTGTCGATCGCGATCGCCCGGCGAAAACAGGCTTCCGCTTCGGCCTCCTGACGTCGTTGCTGATGGATCAACCCAAGTTGGTAATGTGCATCGGCATCGCGTGGGTTAATGGTCGAACTTTCCAGGTAGCGGCGGAAGTTCTGCCGTTGCCTATACGACGTGCCGATCGAGCTCATTTCATTACGGGCGATGAACCAGAGATAGATAAGTAACAAAGGCGAGCAAAGTACCGAAGAAAAGTAACCGAACAGCCGCGCCCCCACGGCGACCGCGGGTCCGGCGGCCATAACGGCGACGGCGGCCTTGCCATAGCTGCAGCCGTAAACCGTCCGCAGAATTACCGTTGCCAATACGGCGAACCAAACTGTCGCGACGACCCAGATCAGCAAGAACCATGATCCGTTCAGCGGTTTGTCATCTTGAAAGATCCCGAACAAAGCGAAAGGCAGGTGCGATGCTGACCAGGCGAAGAGAATGCACGTGACTACGGTGCCGAAATCTCGCCGGACCAAAAGTCCAAAGCTGCCGATCGGCTCCATCAGGCTGAGTGTGAATATCGACGCCGGAACAAATAACAACACCATCGCCAGCATACTGGCGAACCAACTGGCCGGAATCACGGCCAAAAGCCAACGACCTTGGTGCCCCAAAACCGGAAATGTTTCGAAAGCGGTACGCCCGCGTTCTGAAAAAGGATAAGCACTGAAAATAAAGCCGTCTTCTATGATCACCCCGTTCTCGCTTTCATCCGCTTCGGACGCCTGTTCCTCACGCGGGACCGGCTGTAGGCGGTTAGTCAACGAGGAATTCACCACCGGTCCAGTTCCGTAGGTGGCAAATATCCGTTCCTTGACGGTGAAATGAAACGCGAAGGAAGTCGCCACAAAGAAAGCCAGCGCGAGCCACCAACTGCCGCTATCGATAAACCCGCTGACCGCGGAGGTGGGGCGGAAGTAGAGGAGCAGAAAGCATTTGAGGTTAGCCCAGATCATCGCGAGTGATAATACCTAAATCGTACGTTGGTGGCGACCGGAATTCCGCAAATTTTGCACCGTTTTAGATGAAGGTCCGATTTCGGGTAAATTCGTGTCTTGCCTTTATTCGTGCAAATTCGTGGTTAACATCAACTAATCGTTTTCTGCATCGCTTTCCTCGCGGCGGGCATCTTAATCCTTCGCCGATCGAGGCGGGGCCAGGCGCGCTTGCGCCCTGGTTTTCAAAGTGAGATAGTCTCGGTTTGCGCGCGACGGGCGCGAAACCGTTTGTACGGCCCCAGCCGGGCCGAGCAAATGGAGGGGATCAATGCCTGCTACACTGGAACTAACCACACCACCGGCCTTAGAAGATTACTTTACGCTTCCCGACCAGGAACTTCGCGAACGCATCGAAAACGCTCGTCGCGAGCTTGGAAACCGCCTGGTCATTTTGGGACATCATTATCAACGCGATGACGTGGTCGAGCATGCCGATTTCTTGGGTGATTCGTTGAAATTGTCGGTGCAGGCGGCGTCGCGAACCGAGGCGGAATTCATTGTGTTCTGTGGCGTACATTTCATGGCGGAATCGGCAGACGTGCTTTCCGGTCCCGACCAAAAGGTGATCTTGCCGGACCTGGGCGCAGGCTGCTCGATGGCCGATATGGCCACCGTTGAGCAGGTCGAGGACGCGTGGGAGCAGTTAGAGAGTCTGGGCCTGGCGGGCGCGGGTGGGATCGTTCCCATCACCTATATGAATTCGTCCGCGGCGATCAAGGCATTCTGTGGACGTCACGACGGCGTGGTCTGCACCTCGACCAACGCCGTGCCGTTGTTTGATAAATACCTGCAGCGCGCGGCAAAGTTGATGTTTTTTCCAGATCAGCATTTGGGGCGAAACACGGGCGCGAAGTTTGGTATCCCACTGGACCAGATGGCACTGTGGGATCCGTTTAAGGAACTTGGCGGCAATACCGAAGAGCAGTTGCGGAACGCGCGCCTTATCTTGTGGAAAGGGCATTGCTCGGTCCATGGCCGGTTCAAGCCTTGGCATGTTGAACAGGTGCGGGTTGAAGTGCCGGACATCAAGGTATTGGTCCATCCGGAATGCAGTTACGAAGTGGTGCAAGCCAGTGACCTGAACGGTTCGACCGATTATATTATCCGCACATTGACGGCCGCCGCCGATGGTACGAAATGGGCCGTTGGTACCGAAGTGAATCTGGTCAATCGATTGGCCAAGCAGTTTCCCGGCAAGCATATTCAGTTATTGGCGCCCGATATTTGTCTGTGCGCGACGATGTATCGGATCGCACCGCAAAATTTAGCTTGGGTGCTGGAATCTTTACTTCAAGGCCTAGTCGTAAATCAGATCACCGTTCCGGCCGAAACCGCCCATTGGGCGCGGGTGGCGTTGGAACGTATGTTGGAAATTAGTTAAGAATTATGCCCGATCCGAATGACCGGCTGCCCGAGAATGTTACCGGCGGCTACTACGTCGACTCTCAATGCATTGATTGCGATGTCTGCCGCGACACCGCGCCCGAGAACTTTACCCGCTCGGAAGATAACGGCTACTCGTTCGTGCAACGACAACCCGTAACCGATGATGAATTTGCCTTGTGCGAGGAAGCGTTGGAATCATGCCCGGTTGAGGCGATCGGGAATGACGGGGAAGGAAGAGGTTAGACGTCAGAGGTTAGAGGTCGGTTTTGCCGCCAATGTAACCGGATTAGTTAATTATTCAATTCGTGGAAACACGATCGTTTTTTGCTCACCTCTGACCTCTAACCTCAAACCACTATATTTCAATTTTGATCATTCCATCCTCGATCTTCACTTCGAAGCTGTCGACCGGACATGACGTAGTCAGACAATCTCCGTTCCGCACGTCGAAGCGCCATCCGTGCCAATCGCACTCAACCACATGACCCGTAAGATTGCCGTCCGCGAGGGGGGCGCCACGGTGCGGGCAGAAATTTTCGATCGCGAAAAACTGACCGCCGACGTTATACAAGGCCAATTCCTTGCCGCCATCTAACTGAACGGTAGCGCCGCGTCCGACGGGAACATCCTCGACCCGGCCAACGGTAACGGTCTTGCCTTGCAGCGGCGGTTTTCGCAATTTTTGAAAATCAGTTTCAGTAGTGGACATACCAGAGAATCGTAACAACGCGACTCGGTCACTGCAACTTCGCCTTATCTAATCGAGCGGGTAATCTACTTTGAGATTTGGGAACCGCGAAAAATCGCGGTCGGTTGTCGCCAGTACCGCGCCGTGCTCAGTCGCAAGCGTCGCCAGGTGCGCATCCATGACCAGAGGTCCGGTAATTTGTTGCCTAACGATCAAGTCACTCAAGATCTTCCAATGCTCATCCGTTGGATTTAGCACCCAGACACCTGGTTGCGACAACCATTCATTGGTGATCTCGGTTGCTTCGCGTGCGCTCAACGGCTGGGGAAAGGCGCGCGGATTCGTTGAAATTCGTATGAACGCAGTGATGGTCTGCCAACTCAGTCCAACATAGTCAGGTGAAGCGAAAGTGTTCTCGAGCCAAAGTTTTGCGTCGCCGTGTTGGGCTGCATCTGCGTTATAAGCGTACAGAAGTAGGTTCGCGTCTGGGACTATCATCGATTCGGACCTTCGATTTGTTCAAGCAATTCACCGATGTTGTCGTAGTTCAAGCCTTTTCGAATACCCATACTTCGGCTTTTGACCTTAAACGCCTTTCTCGGTCGCGAATTTGCTGGCTCTAACAAGCCTCGGCGTAATGTTTCGTTAACTAGCGCTTTAAAGGTCAAATCCTTTGATTTCTTGATCTTTGCTTTCAGCTTGGCCGCAATGTCATCGTCGATCGTGATAGTGGTTCTCATACATCCAATTATAATAAATGATGCGTTGATGTCAACAACCAAACATCAAGATGCCTACTAGAAGGATTCAATTAAAAAGAGAGGGTTGGTTTTCGTGCCGGAAATTGTTGTTGAGCGGCGCGAAGCGTCGAATTGTCTTCGTCGCATTGGCGACGGCTGAATTTAGCCGTGGGTTTCAACCCACTGTGGACCCATAAGCGCTTGGCGTCGCGTCAGCGACGCTTGAATTGGAAGCATCTCCCTGACTTGGCAATTCGAGCCCTGCGGATCGAATCGTGCGGACCCTAACGGCGACCTCCGTTTCAATTGGACGAACACCAATTTCAATCGTCGCGACGCGACGAGGTACGCTAGACGTATTTTCCGTGGCTTGAAAGCCACGGCTAAACTCAACCGTCGTTATGGCGACGAGGTCAACCACCCTCGGTGGTTTTATCAATTCCAATTGCTGATTACACGTACTCTCAGCAATCATTATTTTTTCGCGAGGGCGCGAAAGAATTGAACTTCGGTCGCCCGCTTCGCGGGCTCCGGACACTTCAATAAAGATGATT
>JBDSEC010000456.1:0-12645 GCA_039920205.1 Pyrinomonadaceae bacterium | reverse complement strand
TTTCACCCCGTCACCCTTTCACCCCTTCACCCCTTCAGCTTTTTCCCTGGCACCCTATTCCTTATGCAGGTTCGCCTCGGCGCCGATGATGTCGCCGACGTAGTACCACTTGCAATTCAAGCCGCCGTCGTCGGTTTTGGTGACCACGACCCGGCCGTCGTTAATGCAATTCTTACCATAGGTGATCTTCTCGGTAAACGTGGCCTCGGCGGATTTGATCGATACCGGTTCCCATTTCCCACCACATTTGACCGACGGGTAATCGATCTTATGCTCGCCGTTCGCATTGACGTACTTGAAGGTCCATTTGCCGCCGTCATATTGAGTGCCAGAGCCGGTCCAGGTGCCTTCCAGCCAGGTCGCGTCGTTTCCGCCGCCGTCACCGGTTCCGCCTCCGTTACCGTTGCCGGAACCAATGCCCGTGTTGTCGTTGGTCGAAGAAGTGTTTGTGGTCGAAGAATTATCGTTATTTGAATTGTTCGTATTCGGCGGCGTGCGCGGAATATTCGAGTTGCCCGTGTTTGACGTGTTGGCGGGTTGGTCCGACCGCAACAGCATGTAACCCAACACGCCGACCAAGCCCAGCGCCACGATCGCCAGAACGGCGCTGGCGGCGATCCAAGGGGTGTTGCTTTTTTTCAGGACCGCGGGTGGTGCTTGGTAGGGCGGCGGTTGAAACGGGGGCGGCGTAGCGCCCGCGGCTGGTACGGTTGGCGGAATTGGCGCGGCGCCGGCCTGAGGCGGCTGCGCCGGCCAAGTACCCGAGCCCTGGTAACCCGGGGCCATTTGCGGCGGGATCAACTCGGTTGCGGGCGGATCCGTATTGCGCGCGGCGGGGATCTGCCAAGTGGCATTCGGATCATAGGCCGCAGTTAGATTCGCTCCGTCGTCGGTGCAGAAGATCAACGTATCGTCCGCGTAATTGCGGTTACAAGTGGGGCAAAGCTTCATAACGGGGATAAGTTATGCGGGTTGGCGGTTAGTGTCAATAAGAATGGGGGTTGGGGGTTGGGTGCTGGGTGTTGGGGGTTGGGTGTTGGGTGCTGGGTGCTGGGTGTTGGGTGTTGGGTGCTGGGTGCTGGGTGTTGGGTGCTGGGTGGGGATGTCGGGCCGGCCGCTTCGGCCAAAAAAAAGCTACCCTCCTGGTCCAAGCGGAGGTGAGCTTTGCGGCCGAAACGGCTGGCCTGACACCTGACACCTAGCACCCGGCACCCGGCTTCCTTTACAATTTTCGGCGTTCCCCGTGGAACTTTCCACGTTGATCCGAGCGCGGGCGCGCCGGCGAGATCCGAAGAACCCGTCACTTTCGCTTTCCGTTCTGACCTTAAACCGCTAAACTTATGTTTTCTGCGGTTACCGTCGGGTATGGACGGCGCTAGTTCCGAAAGGTCAACTCTGTTAATGCGTATTTTGATCACCGGCGGGGCCGGATTCATCGGCTCGCACCTGGGCGAGCGGCTGCTTAGCGAAGGTAATGAAGTAATCTGCCTGGATAACTTCTTTACCGGCCGGCGCGAGAACGTCGCCCACCTGCTGGACCACCGCAATTTTGAACTGATCCGGCATGACGTGACCGAACCGATCTTGCTTGAGGTCGATCAGATCTATAACTTGGCCTGCCCCGCGTCGCCGGTGCATTACCAATACAATCCGGTCAAGACGGTCAAGACCAGCGTCATGGGCATGATCAACATGCTGGGGTTGGCCAAGCGCGTAAAAGCGCGGATCTTACAGGCTTCGACCTCGGAAGTATACGGCGACCCCGAGATCCATCCGCAGCCTGAGAGCTATTGGGGGAACGTGAACCCGATCGGACCGCGGTCGTGCTATGACGAAGGCAAGCGCATCGCCGAAACCTTGATGATGGATTATCACCGGCAGAATCAGGTGGATACGCGCATTATTCGCATCTTTAACACTTACGGCCCGCGGATGTTGGAGAACGATGGCCGGGTGGTTTCGAACTTTATCGTGCAGGCCATGCGCGGCAAACAACTGACGGTCTATGGTACCGGTGAGCAAACGCGGTCGTTCTGTTACGTCGACGACCTGGTGGACGGCATGATCCGGCTGATGAATGTAGACGATGTTCACGACCCGGTAAACGTGGGGAATCCCGGCGAATTCACTATCAAGGAATTAGCTGAAGAGGTGGCGCGCATCTGCGGCGTCGCGGCCGAGATCAAATACGAACCGCTGCCGCAGGACGACCCCCGGCAGCGCAAACCGGACATCACCCGGGCGCAGACCCTTTTGGGTTGGGAGCCCACGATCCAATTGCGCGAAGGCCTGCAGCGTACGGTCGATTATTTCGCACCGCGGCTGCAAATCCCGGTTTAAGTTTTTGGCCGCGAGATCCGGCGCGCGGCTGCATTGACAACGAAACGAATTGCGTTGTATTAGCATTATCAGTTACAAATCCGGCGCTACCCGGTTCAGCGCTCTTCCGGCCGCCTACCGCGTGCCTTAAATTTTCGCAGTGTGTTGAGGTTTTATGAGACGGTTGCGGGTTGACGTTTTCTTATCACTCGGACCTATCGGCCGCCGTTTGCAATGGCTGTTGGTGGTGGCCGCGCTCGCGTGCGTGACGGTTTCCGTCCGGGCGCAACAACCGGCCGCGCCTCTGGGCGGCACCACGCCGGCGCTTTATTCGGCGCGCCCCGAAGACCAGCAGTATCGTATCGGCGTGGGTGACATGTTAGACGTGCGCGTATTTAATAAGCCGCAATTCTCGCGTGACGGCATTCGCGTGGGCGGCACGGGCAATATCCGGCTGCCGTTCATCACGACCGAGGTTAAGGCCGTATGCCAAACTGAAAGCCAGTTGGCGGCCGAGATCGTCCGGCTGTACACCGAATATCTGAATAGTCCGCAGGTTGACGTTTTCATCCGCGAATACAATTCGCAACCCGTCGCGGTTATGGGCGCCGTGCGCGCGCCGAGCCGGTTGCAATTGCGCAGCCGCATTCGCTTGTTGGATCTGCTCTCGTACGCGGGTGGCCTCTCAGAAAATGCCGGCCGCACGGTCCAGGTGGTCCACACGATCCCGGTCGGACTTTGTGACGGAACCAGGGTTCCGGCGACACCCGACGATACAGTGGCGGGGGCGATCAACACCTACACCTTAAAGGAAACGCTGGCCGGCGTGGACACCGCCAACCCGGTGGTCAACCCGGGTGACATTATTTCTATTGCCGAGGCCGACCAAGTGTTTGTCGTCGGCAACGTAAACCACCCGGCGATCATTCTATTGAGAGAACCGATCACGATCACGCGCGCCATCGCGATGGCCGGCGGAACCATGCCGGACACCAAGAAAGATAAGGTCCGGATCACGCGTCAAGTGGCCGGTTCGCCCGCGCCGATGATCATGTTTGTCGATCTGACCGCCGTGGAAAAGCAGAAGGCGGACGACATCGTGTTGGTGTCGGGCGACATCGTGGATGTGCCGACCTCGGCGGGCAAACGTTTGATCAAGACCCTGCTTGGTTCCTTTATTCCAAGCGTGGGCCAATTGCCCCTGCGGGTCGTACCATAAAGTGGCGAACTGTCAGACCTAGTTTTTCTTAGTGCCCCTAAAAGCTCATGAATGAACCCGTTGGATTGATCAAAAAACCGGACGACCAGCGCCAAATGGATCGGCCGCTGGATGCGGTACCGCCGCCGATCACGCTGCGCTACGACGCCGAGCCCGAGTCTGAGGACGGGCTCTATTGGCGCGTCCACGAATATTGGGCCGCCGCGCGTAAGCACATCTGGTTGATCGTGGGCATCACCCTTTTGATCACCACGCTGGCGGCGATCTATTCCGCACGTCAGCCCGACGTTTTCGAGGCCACGGCCAAGGTTCAGGTGAACACGGAAAACACCAACCCGGCATTGGGTGCGTTCAAAAGCAACAATCTGGTCCTTAGCAGTTCCTATACCGATCCGGTCTATTTCAATACGCAATTGCAGATCCTGACCAGCGCCGGTTTGTTGGCCCGCGTGGTAAAGACCCTGGATCTGGAACACAACCAGGACTATCTGCGGCCCCAAGCGGCGCAGAACCGTTCGACCTGGGAAAGCCTGAAACGGATGGCCGGTTTTGGCGCCAAAGCCAAAGACGAAAAACCGTTAGTCACGGACAAGGTACCATTGTCGACCGACCTGGCGCCGGCAACGTCACGCGACGACCTGGCCGAAGTCAATCGGCTTTATCCGTATGTAGGTGGATTGCAAGGGGGCCTGAGCGTTAAGCAACAGCCGGACACGCGTATTATCAACATCAGTTTCCGCCACTCGGATCCGCAGGTTGCGGCCAAGATCGCCAACGCCGTTTCGCAGACCTTCGTAACCCAGAATATCGAACGTAAGACCGAAACTGGCGAAACCGCGGGTGATTTCCTGCAGAACCGCATCGCGCGGCTGCAGTCCGAGATCCAACAGGGCGAAGAGCAGTTGAACAACTACGCCCGCAACCACGACATCATCTCGCTAAAGCCGGAACAGAATACCGTGGTCGAGCGTCTGTCGGGACTTAGCCGCGAACTGTTGGACGCCGAAAAAGAACGGATCGACGCCGAGACCGCCTATCGGGCGGGCGGTACCGCCAGCGCCGCCGAAGCGCAGGTCGACGCTAACGCCAAAGGCCTGGACGAAGCGGAAGCCGAGCTTAGCGCACTTAAACAAAAACGCGCGCAGTTGCTGATCGAATACACTCCGAAATATCCGGAAGTCCAAGCGGTCGATGCGCAGATCGCGGCCAAGCAAAAATATATTGACGACACGCGGAGTCGCAAAACCCGGGTGGCGGCGACGAATCTACGTACCCGTTATGAACAGGCCAAATCCAAGGAAGACACCTTGCGGGCGGCTTATGAAAGACAACGGGCCGAGGCGATCAAGCAGAATGAAGCGGCGGTCAATTACAACATCATGCAGCAGCAGATCGAGACAAATAAGTCGCTGCTGGATGGATTGCTGCAACGGGCTAAAGAGAACGATGTGGTAATGGCCGGTACGCCAAACAATATCAATGTGGTGGATTGGGCGCCGGTCCCCGGTGGGCCGATCGCACCCAACCGGTTCCGTTCGGTGATGTTGGCGTTTCTGATCTCGTTGGTGTTGGGCGTGGCATTAGCCCGTTATCTGGAGTATTTGGACGATTCGATCCATACCGCGGACGAAGTAGAGAAACTTCTGCGGCTTCCCGCCTTGGCCGTAATACCGGCGATCGGCAGCCTGAAGAAGGCGCGCGGTATTCTTTCGGGTAACCTAAGCCTGCAAAAACGAAACGCCGATACGCCCGAGTTGTTGACCGACACCAGCGGCCGTTCGCCCTTGGCCGAGGCCTATCGCCAATTGCGTACGTCGGTATTGCTCTCGTCCGCAGGCGGGGCGCCGCAGACGATCTTGGTCACTTCCAGCCAGCCCTCCGAAGGCAAGACCACGACCGTAGTCAACACAGCGATCACGTTAGCCCAAACCGGCGCGGTGGTGTTGGTGATCGACGCCGACATGCGCCGGCCCCGGGTGCACACGATCTTGGGCGTCGAGAATCAGCGCGGGTTAAGTACGATCCTGGCCAGCCGTTCCAGCGAGAAGGAGATCCTCGAGGTCTTTGAGTATCACAAGGCGAGCGGACTTTATGTACTACCGGCCGGCCCGATCCCGCCGAACCCGGCCGAGCTTTTGGGCTCGGACCAAATGCGCGAATTGTTGGTGCGACTTCGTGCTAGCTTTACCCATATTGTGATCGATTCACCACCCATCGCTTCGTTCACCGACAGCGTGCTGCTGAGCACCCTGGTGGATGGCGTCTTATTGGTGGTGCACGGCGGCCGCGCTTCGCGGAATATCATTCGCCGGTCCAAGCAGTTGCTGCAAGACGTGGGCGCGCGCATCTTTGGCGTGGTGCTTAACAACGTCACGTTGACCAAGGGCGACGATTACTACTACCAATATTATTACGACCACAACAAGTACTATTCGGACTCCGAACCGGTCGAGGAACCAGCGGTGAGTGCCGCGGCGAGCGGAAAATCCTAATAGCGGGTGTTAGGTGTTAGGTGTCAGGTGTCGGGTTCGGAAAAAAGCAGTTGATCAATTGTCGCAGTTGCGTATTAGGTATGTAGTTTGAGTGGACTCAAACCTGCTTCCCCCGACCCCCAGCACCCGAGACCCGACACCCTTCAAATTATGTGTGGAATTGCCGGACTAATTGGCGTCGAGGGGGACCAGCGGGCGGCCGCGGGCCGCTTGTTGTCGGCGCTAAGGCATCGCGGACCAGATGATGAAGGGATCGAAGAGGTCGGACCGGGCCTGACCTTGGTCCATTCGCGATTATCCATCATCGACCTTACGTCGGCGGGTCATCAACCCATGTCGGACCGCCCCACCGGCGGACAAAAACCCAACTGGATCGTCAGTAATGGCGAGATCTTCAATTTCCGCGTTCTGCAACCCGAACTGGAAGCCGCCGGTTGGCCCAGTCATACGCGCAATGATACCGAAGTTATCCTGCACGGCTATCGCGTGTGGGGTGAATCGTGGATCGATCGATTGCACGGCATGTTCGCGTTCGGCTTGGTGGATACGACCACTGGTCTGGTCCATTTGGTCCGCGATCGTTTGGGGATCAAACCGCTGTACGTCTATCGCCCGCCTAGCGGTGGGGTTGTGTTCGCTAGTGAGATGCGCGCCATCCTGGCCCTGGGGCCGGAATACATTAGCCCTCGCGTTGAAGCGCGCGCGCTGGAGGGCTTTCTGGCCCAAGGCGCTATCCCCGGTCCCCGCGCGTTGATCGAAGGGATCGAATTGGTCAAACCGGGCTCGTGCGTGACCATTGACGCGGAAACCGGCAAGGAACGGCGCGTCCGCACCTACTGGCAATTACCGGTGCCGACCGACGAAGGCCACACTCGCGCGGAATTGGTCGAGGAGATCGCCGCCACCGCGCGTAAGGCGATCGCGATGCGCCTGATCAGCGATGTACCACTCGGTTTATTCCTCAGCGGCGGAGTCGATTCGGCCGCGCTGTTGGCGCTGGCTTCCGAAGTGAATCCGGAGGCTTTGCGTACGATCAGCCTGGGATTCGATGTCCCAGAGTTTGACGAGACCGCCGATGCCGCGGCCACGGCGGCGGCGTTCGGGACGCTGCATACTTCGCTGAAGATCACTGGCGACGAAGTAATGGCGGCCTTGCCCGAGATGCTGGCCGTGGCCGATCAACCAACGGTTGACGGCATGAACACCTTTATCGTCAGCCGCGCGGCCCATCGCGCCGGTCTGACCGTCGCGCTTTCGGGTATGGGCGGTGACGAATTGTTTGGCGGATACGCGAGCTTTACCGATGCACCGCGGGCCCTGGCCTGGCGAAAGCGCTTGGGGTGGTTCAAGCTCAGCCGGTTGGCGGCGAATTTCAAAGGCACCCGCGCCGGCGCGAAACAGTCCGAAGCGCTTTCCCGTCCGCCCGATCTGCTGCTGATGTATCTGTTGCGGCGGGAACTTTTCCTGCCCGGGGAACGCCGTTCGTTGTTGGGCGATACGCCCGAAGGCTGCTGCCCGCATTCGGGTTTGAGCGAAACGCGATTGGACGAACTGCGCCGGCGCGCGCACGGTTTGGACGAGATCAATCAGGTCAGCATGTTCGAACTCGAGACCTACATGCGCCACATGTTGTTGCGTGATGCGGATGTTTTCAGCATGGCCGCGCCGCTGGAATACCGCGTTCCGTTTTTGGACCATGAATTGGTAGAAACGGTGTTTCGCGTGCCGGGCAAATGGAAACGTGCGGACCCGCGGCCCAAGCCGATGCTGATCGACGTCGCCGGGCCGCGTCTGCCCGCCGCTGTCTGGCAGAAACCGAAACGTGGATTTACCTTTCCCTGGGCCTCGTGGCTGGGTGCGGGTGGCGCCTTGGCGGAATTGGCCCGCGACGCCGCTCATGACACCGGCACCTGGGATCATTTGGGCGTCAACCCCGCCGGCGTACAGGAGATCTGGACGAAATTCACTGCCGGCGACCACCGGGTCAGCGCACTTCAAATGTTGGCTTTCATCAATTTGCGCGACTACGCCGTGCGTCACCACCTGCGTGCGGCATGAGGATCGCCTTTCTGAATCCCACCGGTGTGTTAGGCGGCGCCGAGCTGAGCCTGCTGGATATCATTGCGAGTTTTCGCCTTCAACCAGACGTTTGGGACCTGCATTTGATATTGGGCCAAGACGGACCGTTGGCCGAGCGCGCGCGTGACCAGGAGGTCACCGTCACCGTCCTGCCCTTTCCCGAGAATTTGGCCCAAGCCGGTGACGCCGGCGATTCCGGTGGGCGATTGAAGAGCACGGCGAAGCTGGCGCGCGCAGGGATATCGGCGATCAGTTACGGGCGTGAGTTGCGTAGGGCATTACAAACCATCACTCCGGAGGTTATTCACACCAATGGTTTCAAGATGCATATCCTGGGTGCGCGTAATGCCGCAGCCGGGACGCCGGTGATCTGGAACGTGCGTGATTTCCCCTCGTCGCGTCCGGTGATGGCACGATTGCTAAAAGGATTTCTGCATCGCGCCGCCATGATCGTGACCAATTCCGCGAGTGTGGCCGCCGATGTGCGCACCGTATGCGGCGAGACGGTGCGGGTAGAAACGATCTACAACGCTATCGATTTGCAGGAATTTTCCCCTGATGGTGACCGATTGGATCTGGATCAACTGGCGGGACTGCCCCCGGCCGCCGCGGGAACCATCCGGGTGGGCTTACCCGGAACGCTCGCCCATTGGAAAGGTCACGAGGTGTTCCTGCGTGCGTTGAAATTGCTGCCCAACGATCTGGCGGTGCGCGGTTACATCATCGGCGGCGCGCTTTATCAAACGGTGGGCAGTCAATATCAGATCGAAGATCTGCGGCGACTGGCCGTCGAGATCGGACTGGACGCAAACCGGATCGGATTCACCGGTTACTTGGACCGACCAGCCGCAGCGCTCCGGACGCTTGATATTGTTGTGCATGCCAGCACGCAACCGGAGCCGTTTGGCCGCGTTGTGGCTGAAGCGTTGGCCTGTGGACGAGCGGTAGTCGCGAGCCGCGCCGGCGGAGTTACCGAGATAATTACCGAGGGGGTTGATGCGTTGGGTCACGAACCCGGCGATGCGGCGGAACTGGCCGAACGGATCGAAGCCCTGGCGCGGGACCCCGCATTACGTGAGCGATTGGGACACGCGGGGCGACATACGGCCGAGCGGCGCTTTGACCGAACGCGTCTGGCCGCCGAATGGGCCGGGGTTTACCAGAAGGCTACTGGCAGTCGCTGACCAGTTTTCGGGCAATAAACGGCGGGTCTACCGGCTATGGTTAGTGTGTGGCTTTGGGTCAATCGTTTTTGATTTGAACCAAACTTATTCAGAACGTGCGCGACAGGTTAACAACCTGTCGCACAAAGGAGTTACTTGTGAAGAAACTTGTTTTTACCATTTTTTCGACTCTCGTATTGACGATCTCCGTGGCCGCTCAAGGCGTCGACAAACCGAAATTGACCGCCACACCACCGACACCGGAACAGGCCGTGATGATCCGCGAGGGAATTGCCTTCCAAAACGCCCGCCAGTTTGACGCAGCGATCGCCAAGTACGAACTCATATTGCAAGCCAATCCCGACTGCACGGAAGCCATATACCAATTAGCCCTGGCCCACTACAGCAAACCGGACACCGCCAAAGCCGACACGATCGCGCGCAAAGGCGCACAGTATAAGTCGGATCAATTGCCGCTCTTTCTCACCTTGATCGCGCACAATCTGGACGAGGCGCGTAAACCGTCCGACGCGATGAAGTTATATAAGGAAGCGATCAAGCTACTAAAAGACAAAAGCGAGCGGCGGCTAGATTATGCCGAGGCTAACTATAATTTGGCCTTCGCCCAAGTTCGCCAAAAGCAATATGACGAAGCGAAGGCAACGTTGAAGGTCTCGCTGACGGCTAATTCCGGTCACGCTAGTTCGAATTACCAACTGATGGAGATCTACTACGGCACGCTATATAAGATGCCGGCCTTGCTGGCCGCGACACGCCTGCTTGGCGTTGAACGCGATACGCCGCGATCCAAGCGCGCGGCAGAGATATTTCTGGATATTCTAAAACCCGCTAAAAAGGACGGGCAGACGGGGAACATCAACATTTTCCTCAATATGGATGCGCCCAAAGACGAAGGCGACTTTGGTATGTACGAGCTTTTCCTGGGCACCATCACGACCGTCCGCGGCGACGATGACAAAGGCAAGTCGGACAATGAAATGTTCGCCGACGGCGTATCGTCGATCTTTGCCATCGTGACCGAGGACAAGGATCTACCCAAATCCTTCGTTGGAAAGACCTACTCGCCCTATCTGGCGGCAATGAAAGACGCCGGCCACGTTCAAACCTTTGCCTATGTGGTTTTGCAGTTGGGCGGAAACGCCGACGCAACTAAATGGGTCGAGGCGAATAGCGGAAAGGTAAATGCGTTTTTTAGCTGGGCCAAGAATTATCAAAGGCAGTAGTCAGTAGACGGTAAAAGACCTCTGGCCGCCACGCGGTAAATTTCAATTTAGCAGCGCGCTAACCAGTGAGGTCGGACGGTTATTTAGTTTACGCCCTGATCCTGGATGCGCATTCTTCATATCTATAGCGGCAACTTGTTTGGCGGCATTGAGACAATGCTCGTCACATTTGCGCGTGCGCAGGCCCGGGTACCCGAGTTGCAGCATGAATTCGCATTGACCTTTCCTGGCCGGTTGGCCGACGAATTGACCGCGACGGGCGCCCTGGTCCATCAGCTAGGCACCGTTCGCGTCAGTCACCCGCAAACGATCCTGCGATCGCGACAGGCGTTGAAGCAGGTGCTGGCGAACGGTTCGTTCGACGGTGCGATATGTCATGGGGCCTGGCCGTATGCGGTTTTTGCTTCCACGGTCCGCCGCGCCCGCTTGCCTGTGGTTTTTTGGGCCCATGACGCGATGGGGTCCAGACATTGGACCGAACGATGGGCGCGGCGAACCAAACCTGATCTGGTCATTTGTAATAGTGAGTATACTGCCGGTTCGGGTACCGAAGTTTGGCCCGGTGTGCCGCGAAGGGTGATCTATTGCCCGGTCGAGGCCCCGGCGAGACAACTTGATCCGGTCGCACGCGCGGAAGTGCGCCAGGAATTATCCACGCCAACGGATGCAACCGTGATCCTGCAAGCTAGCCGGATGGAGGCGTGGAAGGGACACGAAACGCATTTGGATGCGTTGGGTCAGTTGCGCGACCGAACGGATTGGCATTGTTGGATGGTGGGTGGTCCGCAACGACCGCACGAAGCGGTGTATTATCATCGACTGCAGTCCCAAGCCGCGACGCTGGGCATCGGCGACCGGGTTCACTTTCTGGGCCAACGCGCGGATGTTTCACGCTTGATGGCCGCAGCGGATGTCTTCTGCCAACCGAATTTGAGCCCGGAACCGTTCGGCATCGTTTTTATTGAATCACTTTACGCCGGGTTGCCGGTCGTTACCTCCGCCGGGGGCGGCGCGCAAGAGATCGTTGACGAGACGTGTGGGATACTGGTGCTGCCGGGCGATGTGCAAGCGTTAACCGCGGCCTTGCGATCATTGTTGGAAGATCCCGCACGGCGAAATGAATTATCCGTGGTTGGGCCCCAGCGTGCGGCCGAAGTATCGGACCCCGTACAACAGTCGCGGCGACTGCATGAAACGTTGGCCGCGGCATTGGCATTAGCTGATGAGTAGTTCAACCACGATCCCCGATGTCGTCGCGCGTGCCCAACAAACAATGGGCGCCAGCAACCAGGCCATTTACGCCCTGGTCGCGCAGGCGTGGGAACGATTGAGTATTGAGCAAGCGGTCGCCGTCGATGTGGGCTGCGGAACCGGTGGTTTGCGGGCATTTTTGCCTTCAAGTGTGGCGCGGTATGTCGGGGTGGACCTGTTGCGTTATGATGGTTTTCCGGAAGATGCCGACTTTTGTCAGACCGACCTGGATCAATGTGAGATAGATCTTCCCGCAGACAGTGCGGATGTCGCCGTCTCGGTCGAAACGATCGAACATTTGGAGAACCCGCGGGCGTTCATGCGCGAGTTGGTGCGGTTGACCAAGCCGGGCGGTTGGGTGGTGGTAACGACACCCAATCAATCGAGTCTGTTGAGCTTGGCCAGTTTGGTCATTAAAGGGCACTTCTCGGCCTTTGGCCCGAAAGAGTATCCGGCGCACCTTACGGCCCTGTTGGAAATTGACCTTATCAGGATCGCGACCGAATGCGGGCTTAAAGACGTTTTTGTAACCTATAGTTGTCAAGGACGTGTCGTTTTTACTCCTTGGTCTTTTCCGCGTTTTTTGGCGCGGCTGTTTCCCCGGCGTTTGTCGGATAATCTTCTCGTGGCGGGTCGAAAAGTTGTATGAGTGATGAAATCCGAGCGACCTCGCCTTTTTGGGTGGATCTGACCGCGGCGATCGTCCGCCGTATGCCGGCTGGCCGCTATCGCGCGATGAACGGAATTTGCCGTTGGAAAAAGGCACCGGCTTTCCTGGCCCGCATGCCGCGCGAACTGGGCGGCGGCCAATTCGTTTGCGATCTGCGCGATTCGATCTCGCGCGAGGTTTGCTACACCGGACGCTACGAAGCCCAAGA
>JBDSEC010000455.1:0-4697 GCA_039920205.1 Pyrinomonadaceae bacterium | reverse complement strand
CCAATTCGCTCTTAACCTTGGCCGTGTCGTGCGCCTTGTCGGCGGCTTCCAGATCGCGGACGTTGGTCTCGTTCTCGTCCTGGATCTTATCGATCTGTTTGATCTTCGCGTTCGCGTCCTGGATCAGTTTGTTCGCGTCGGCGACATCGTTCTTACCAAACTTGCCACACGCCAGCGCAAATACGACGATCAGGCCGATAGCCATAACGGCGTTCAATTTTCCTCTGCGGTCGATCATGTTGAAAAATATCCTTTCGGTTACGGTAAATAGATTCCGGTAAAACTAGCAAGGCGTCCCAATTCCCACGGCGCGAATTCATCGTTCCGGGCCCTAAAAATATCAATGATGGCAACGGATATTGGCCTGTACGGAATGCACCTGTCAAGATAAAGCGTGCGATATAATACATATGGACCGGTTTCCCGGGTCATTTCTGCGGAATTAATTAGCAACGGCGACAAAAGACCGTCGAATTTTAATATATCTTGACACCATTGCGGGTGTCCCCTAGTCTTTAAAGGTTGGGCGGTTCGCTGGCCCTGAATTGAGGCCGGTTCGTTTCGCATCCTACCAATTTGCGCCCAATGTCCATCAACATGATAAAAGCAGCATTCACTGAATTGATCGCCGAAAAACGCGCCGTTATCGGCGTGATCGGCCTGGGTTATGTCGGCCTCCCGTTGGTCGTAGAGTTCGCTAAACACGGATTTTCATCCATCGGTTTCGAGGTAGACGAGAATAAAGCCGCCGAGATAAACGCGGGCCGCTCTTACATTCCGGATGTTCCAGAAAGCGATGTGGCCGCGGTCACAGCCAATGGAAAGCTTTCCGCCACCACCGATTTTGCCGAGCTAGCCAAGTGTGACGGCATCATAATTTGCGTTCCCACCCCGTTGCGTAAGACCAAAGAGCCGGACATGACTTATATCATGGCCGCGGCGCGGGAGATCCAGCAAAGCCTCAGGCGCGGGCAGCTAATTATTCTAGAATCTACTACTTATCCCGGTACGACGGATGAAGTCCTGTTGCCGATGTTCGAGGAAAAGGGCCTGAAACTGGATGAAGATTTCCTGCTTGGCTTCTCGCCGGAACGGGTCGATCCGGGTAATCCCCAGTTCCAGACGCACAATATTCCCAAAGTGGTCGGCGGGTGCTCGAAAGACTCAACTGCAGTAGCAGCAATGCTTTACGGTGAAATCGTTAACGAAGTGCATGCGGTCAGTTCGGCGCGCGTGGCCGAAGCGGCGAAATTGCTGGAGAATACTTTCCGCGCGGTAAACATCGGCATGGCCAATGAAATGGCCCGTCTTTGCTACACCCTGGGGATCGACAGTTGGGAAGTCATTCGCGCCGCCGCGACCAAGCCATTCGGCTTCATGGCGTTTTACCCGGGTCCGGGCATCGGCGGTCACTGTATCCCCTTGGATCCCCACTATCTTTCGTGGAAAGCCCGCCAGCATGGATTCGATTCGCGATTTATCGGATTAGCCGAAGAGGTTAATTCACGCATGCCGAATCACGTCGCGCAATTGGTCGCCGACGGGTTGAATGATGACCGCAAGGCAATGAATGGTGCAAGGGTGCTGTTGCTGGGCGTGGCCTATAAGAAAGATATTGATGATGTTCGGGAAAGCCCCGCCCTGTCGCTGATCGACCTGTTGCGCGCTAAGGGCGCCGACGTGCGGTACCACGACCCGTTCGTGGCCGAGGTCCGTTTTGACGATGCACACACGATCGGTCACGGCGAACCGTTGGATTCGATCCCCTTGACCGACGATGAACTGGCTGGCGCCGATTGCGTCGTCATCGTAACCGACCACAGCAATATTGATTACGCGCGCGTCACGCAGTTATCAAAGCTGATCGTTGATACGCGGAATGCTTTGGATGAGAATTTGCGCGAGGGCAGCAAAGCAAGGATTATTAGGTTGTAGGTTAGAGATTAGAAGTTAGAAACTAGCCGTTAGTCGTCAGGGGTTGGATAGCAGTCAACGAATCCGCGAAGCGGTTGGACAGCATAAAGCTCGCGGGTAAGTCTTCGAACCGCGGGGATAGCCCGCAATCACGTCCGAGCCCAGGAATGGGCGTCCGAGGTTGCGTTTGGGCCGTCGCCCATTTCATGGGCTCGGTTTCAATTTTCTGACGATCCCTAGGGTTCGGAAAGCCTTCACCCTGGGCTAATCTCGGGCCGCCTGCTTGGTAGGCTCGTTGAACGTTATATTTTACGCGGTGTGATTTGCAACGTTATTAGCTCCGATTTGGATCCGAAGTGGGTCAACAGAATTGTGGCTACCGGCCAACAGCTTACGGCTAACGGCTAACAGCTAATTTATGCTTAAGGTTCTAAACGTCGTCGGCGCGCGGCCGAATTTTATGAAGGTGGCGCCCATCGTGGAAGCGATGCGGCGGCGGCCTGATGAATTCCTACCCCTGATCGTTCATACCGGCCAACACTACGATGCGCAAATGTCGGATGCGTTCTTTCACGATCTGGGTCTGCCCAAACCGGACGTGTATCTCGGCGTTGGCTCGGGCTCGCACGCGGTGCAGACCGCGGCGGTGATGCAGCAATTCGAGCCGGTGGTTTTGGAACACAAACCCGACTGGGTGCTGGTGGTCGGCGACGTGAATTCGACGATCGCTTGTGCGCTGGTGAGTATTAAGCTTGGCATCAAGGTCGCCCATGTCGAAGCCGGTTTGCGCAGCCGCGACCGCACCATGCCCGAAGAGATCAACCGCTTGCTGACCGATCAAATCGCCGACTTGCTGCTGACCCCCTCGACCGATGGCGACGAGAACTTGGCGAAAGAAGGCATCCCCGCCGAACGCGTTCGCTTTGTCGGCAACGTGATGATCGATTCGTTGTTCCATCAAATGGAACGCGCCGAAGCTTCCACCGTGCGGGCAGACCTCGGCATTGCCGGCGCCGATTACGCGGTGCTCACGCTGCATCGCCCGTCGAACGTTGACGAACCCGAAACGTTCTCGCGCCTGCTGGCGGCGTTGGAGAACATCAGCACGCGCCTACCCATAATTTTCCCGGTGCATCCGCGTACTCGCGGGCGCATCGCCGAATTCGGCCTAGCCGATCGCGTAGCCGCGGCAACAGATCTGCGGTTGGTCGATCCGCTGGGTTATCTGGATTTCCTGCGGCTTTACAGCGGCGCCCGCCTGGTGCTGACCGACAGCGGCGGCATTCAGGAAGAAACTACGGCCCTAGGTATTCCCTGCTTAACGCTCCGCGAAAACACCGAACGGCCGATCACTATTACGCTCGGCACCAATCAATTGATGGGAACCGATACCGAAAAGATAATCGCGGCCGCCCACGCTATTATTGATGTGCCGCGCGACGCGACGCGCAGATCCGCTCCTCCGCTTTGGGATGGCCACACCGCCGAGAGAATTTTGGATGCGCTACTGGAAGCGTCAAACGTCACCGCGCCACATCGCGCGGCGGTTTAGGGGCGCTGTTGATGGCGGACGAAACTAATTCAGGTAATAGTTCCCCCCGCGGTTCGAACCAACGTTCGTTCACAAACCGCCTTCGCCGGGCCTTCCGTGGCGAGGTCGATGCCCGCACCGTCGCTTTAGAAGTAGTCCGCCGTAGCCGCGCCGCGTTCCATCAACGCCGCGAACGCGCGGATCTTGATCAGCTAAACACGCGACCCGCGCGATTACATTCCAAGTACGCCAATCTTTATCCCGACCATCTTCTGGCCCATTTTCGCGACCGAACGGAACCTAAATTTTTGCGCGGCTTCGTCCGCAGTTTCGAGCCCACGGTTCCGGCTTTCAAGATCCAGACGGCGACCATAACGCCCACCGTGGCAAAACCTAACGAATGGCTGCGCGACCCCGTTTCCGGCATTGTATGGCCGCTGGACTATCACCTGGATCTAAAGCTCCAACGGGGCGACGGCTCGGATGTGCGCGTGTTATGGGAGTTAAATCGCCTCGGCCATTTTGTCGAATTGGCCGCCGCGTATACCGCCACGCGTGACGAAAAGCATGCGAAAGAATTCTTTGTGCAGATGGAAGACTGGCGCAAAGCTAATCCGGTTGGCCGGGGCCCCAATTGGGCCTGCGCGATGGAAGTGGCGCTGCGCGCGATGAATCTGCTGGCCGCGTTTGCCGCGTTCCGCCATTCACCAGAAATGGATGCTGCGCGTTTGCAGGTGATGCTCGCGATGTTCGAGCAGCATGGCGAGTTCATCCGACGCAATTTGGAATTTTCCTACATCGCTACCAGCAATCATTATCTTTCCGATGTGGTCGGACTATTGTGGCTCGGCATCATGCTGCCGGAACTGCGGGCGGCCCACGCGTGGCGCAAGTTCGGTCTGCGCGAGATGTTGCACGAGATGGAGGTGCAGATATTGCCGGACGGCGCTGATTTCGAATCCTCGACCGGATACCATCGATTAACGCTGGAACTGTTTATGTACTCGTTCATTCTTTGCCGCGAAAACGGCATCGAGATCGAATCACGCTATTGGGGTAGGTTGCGAGGGATGGTCGCGTATTTGCGAGCTTATGTGCGGCCCGATGGCCGCGCGCCCCTTGTGGGCGACACCGATGGCGGCCAGGCCCTGCCGGTCGTGAATCGCGACGGTGACGACCACGCCTATTTAGCTGCAGTCGGCGCCGCGCTGTTTGAAGATCCCGCACTGAAGATAAATGACGAATCGGCCCC
>JBDSEC010000454.1:0-5045 GCA_039920205.1 Pyrinomonadaceae bacterium | reverse complement strand
GGAACGATATGTTGCCATCAAGCGCGAAAATGAAAGCAACTTGGCGAAGATCGCGGGCGCGTCGGCCCCGGATAAAAAGCGATTTCGCGAGATGCTGAAGAATCTGGCGACCTTGCCGCCGGCATGTCTGGGCAAGCGGGTCGGCGCGTCCGCAGATTTCAAACAGTGGCAGCGAGATGTGGTCAATTACACGCAGACCGCCCGCACGGAATCTCTCCCCGGATTGGTCATGTCGCGAAAGCTGGATCGGCCGCTCAAAAACCTACTCACAAGAGTGCGCTTCAGTCCGGATGGCAAATATGTTTTGGCTCAGGACGATGCCGGAATTGCGGTGATCAGCCGCGAACCCCTGGCCGTACTGTTTCACATCGATGCCCCTGACGCTGAATCGCCTTCTTTTACGCCCGACTCGAGCGAGGTCGTATTTCGCACGTCAAATCTGCGGGTGGAGCGCTGGAGCATTGCCGAGCAGAAGATGAAAAGTGCACATGAAGTGTTTGTGCGCACCGGTTGCGTTCAAAGCGAACTTTCGCCGGACGGAAACACGCTCGCTTGTTTAGATTGGCGGTTCGATCTGAATCTGATCGACGTAGCGGGTGGAAACATTTTCTTTGCTAAAAAGAAGATGCGGAACCGTGACGACTACTATGCTAACCGGCAATTGGGGCAGGCCATCGACGACCAGGACGATTCTTCAACCCCGATCGAAACGGAATTGATCCACATGAAATTTTCTCCGGACGGCCGCTATTTTTTGGCGGGCGGTAAGACGACTATGACCGCGAAGAGGGAAAGCACGCTGTCGGGGGACATTGCGGTGGTCAATTTCAACAATGAGTCCAGTTCGATCGGTTTCGATCTAACCACTCGAACGAAGATCTCGCTGAATAATGCTCTGCAAGAAATGGCCGTTGTAGGCTTTCGATTTGTGGGCAATGACAAGGTCTTTGGTTTTAAGGAATCATTGAGTAAGATGGCGCCGTATCGGCCTCGCTTTCGAATGGACCTGATCGCCTTTCCAACGGGTGAGACAATTGACAAGATCGAACTACCCAGTTTCTGGTTTGACACCGTCACCCGCGGCGACTCGATCCTCATGCCTACCAATGCCTTGAATTCGCAATGTACCTTGAACCTTAAGACGAAAGTGATCAGCAAACTTCCCGGGCAGCGATGTCTGGATGCTTTTGATGGCGTCGTCGCTTCACAGGCGCCCAATGGCGATTTAGGTTTCTACGATCTGAGTGGAGGCGCGCCGCAGATGCTCAAGATGCCCGCGCGAAGGCAAACCCGCGTCAATGCAATTGACTTTACGCCAGAAGGCCAGTGGGTCGCCCTTTCGAACGCAACGGACGGTGGGGTGTGGAATCTCACGACCGGCGAGCGGGTGTTGTATGTGGCGGGGTTTCGCGCGGGTTATATCGACAAAGATGGGATCTTTCACGGGGATATTTTGCCCTTCTCGACTGGACAGCGCGCGTTCAATCATTACAACCTGGCGACCCGAGAAATGACGAAAGGACCGACCCGCGAATTCTGGAATGTGATCCACGAAGGCTCGGTTACGTTGCGCATGATCTGGACCGAGGAGCGCAAGCGCTTGGACAAGCCGCGTTTGGTTGTTACCGATGCTGCCACTACCGTCCCGCTCTGGAACATGGAATTCTCGAAAGTGAATCCGATCCTTTGGGCATCGCGTCGCTTGGACACGCTCGTCATGCAGTGGCCGACCTGGGCTGAACCCTTCAAGGAAGATCTGAAGATCGATCCGGTACTGAAAAGGCGGTACGATTCGATGAAGGGCGAGGACAAAGAGGAAGCCCTATATTTGCGCATCGTTGAGAGCCGAACGGGCAAGGTTGTCGGCCGTGTATTGCTGGACACAGGCCGCGGCCAGTTTCGCATTCGCGAAGTATTCGCCGCCGGTAACTGGGTAGTGGCGACGGACGATACCAATCGCGTGGTGATCTATGCGATGGATTCAGGTGAAGAGAAGGCGGCGCTTTTCGGTGTCGAAAGTACGTTGAGCCCGGCCGGGAATTTGGTCTGCATTCAAAACGCGAATGGGACGCTAGATCTTTACGATCTGAAGACGTTTCAAAAGCGCGAGCAGTATGTATTCCCAACGCGCGTCGCCCGGGTTCAATTCAACCCTGACGGCAAGCGCTTGTTCGTGCTTACGACCGATCAAACGGCCTTTGTGTTGGATACCTCCTCTTACATTCAACCATGATGGTTGCCACGATCGGCAAGTGCTTGAATGGGCCTTAGCGCCGGCGGGTGATCCGAGTTTCGGGTATTTGTTAGAATTGAATTCGATCACTCCCCGGCCTGATCGGCTTAACGTAAACCAATGAATTGCACAAGTTTTATGCTTCGACCGCTTTTTTTCTCGCTAGCCATCGCGGTGTTTTTCGTTCTCCTCGTCTCACCTGTCGAAGGGCAGCAATGCCAGGCGCCTGCGCTGAACGTGGCCGCGCAGGGACACAACATTTTCAGCGACCAGCAGGAGATGGACCTGGGCGATGCGGTTTACGAGCGCCTAACGCGGGACTTTCGCGTGATCGACGATCCGGTCGTTACGCGTTATTTGCAGGCAATCGTGGACAAGTTGGTTCGTCAAATGCCGTCCACAACGTTACGGTTCCGCGTGGCCCTGCTGGATCTGTCGGATGCGAATGCACTGAGCATGCCGGGTGGGCGGCTTTTTATCTCGCGCAAGATGGTCGCGTTCGTGAACAGCGAAGACGAGTTGGCGGTGATCTTGGCTCACGAATTGGGTCACGCCTTCGCGCGTCATTCGGCCATCGATACCACGTTCTTGTTCAAGGAACTGCTGGGCGTGACCGAGGTCACCGATCGACGCGACATTTTTGCTAAATACAATCGCATGATCGAGATGCAGCCGCTAAAACCCGATGTGGTCAAAAAGACCAAAAGCCGGGAAAGCGGCGTTCAAGGCGAAGCGGATCTTCTAGGTTTGTATGCCTTGGCGTTGGCCGGTTACGACCCGCAGGCGGCGGCAAAATTGTGGGACCGTTATAGCTTGGCTACGTATGAGAAAGAGGGCGCGTTCGCGCGGATCTTCGGCGGCGGTAGCTCGCCCGACAAGAAGCGATTGGCCGAAATGCTGAAGTTCGAGGCAATGTTACCTTCGTCTTGCTTGGGTGCTCGCGTGGGCGCGACGGCGGAATTCAAACAGTATCAACAAGCGGTGGTCAATTACCTGCTAACGGCGCGGAGTGAGAATTTGCCAGGTCTAGTTATGTCGAAAAAACTCGCCCCGCCGCTTAAAAATCGAATTCGGTGGGCGCGGTTTAGTTTGGACGGCCGTTACCTTTTGGCGCAAGACGACGCGGGTATTACGGTGATCGACCGCAAATCACTTTCGATACTTTCATACATCCCGGCGCCAGACGCGGTGGCGCCACAATTCACGCCGGACTCGCAAGAGATAGTTTTTCGCACCGCCAACCTGCGCGTGGAAAGATGGAGCATCGTTGATCCCGAGTTGAAGTCGGCTCATGAGTTGTTTATTCGCAGTGGCTGCCTGCAAAGCGAGCTTTCACCGGATGGTAAGGTGCTGGCCTGTTTTGATATTGATTACGATCTTAGTTTGGCCGAGGTGGCGACGGGAAATGTTTTCTTTCTCAAGCGAGAACTAAAATCCGATTACGACATGAATGCCAATTTCCAACTACTCTTGGCGGCACGCGCGCACGATGACGAAGCCGAACCATTCGAGACGGCGCTGGTGAACATGGGGTTCTCGCCGGATGGTAGATATTTCTTGGCCGGAGGGCGCGAGTACTTACCGGGCTATTCCGGGTTTATTGTTGGTTCGCTTATGTCCAACAAGAAAGCCCTTGGTTATGACCTGCAGAATCGATCAGTGATCCCGCTTAGTGACGACCTACAAGGAGTAGCTAGTGGCTCGTTTGCCTTTGTCGGAACCGACAAAATAGCGGGTTTCGGAGCGCGCAAGAGTTTTTACCTGACCTTCCCGGAAGGGAAGGCGATCGATCCGGTGACGCTGCCTGGGTCACAAGTGCGGCCCGTTACCCGGGGAAACGCCGTGATCATCCCGAGTTCCAACCGCGAATATCGCTGTATGTTCGATCTAACAAACAAGAAGGCGAATTCGCTTCCGGGTCAAACTTGCCTTGACGCATTCGACGCTACCTTGGTGGCGCAGACCCCATCCGGCGATCTAGGGTTTTACGATCTGCGCGGCGGCCCCACCCAGGTGGTTAAACTTGCACCTCGGGGTTTTACCAAAGTTAATGCGGGAGATGTATCGCCTGACCTCAACTGGCTGGCGGTCTCTAATTCAGCAAGTGGCGGAGTGTGGAATCTGACCACCGGTGAACAGGTACTTTATCTTCGCGGATTTTACTCGGGATATTTCAACGATGATGGATCGTTCTATGCCGATCTGGCGCCGGATGGCTTTACCCCGCGCGAGTTCAAGCACTTCAATCTAGCCACTAGAGAAGTGTTCAATCGGGCCACCGGCGAAAAGCGCAACATTGTTCACGAAGGTACGGTGGCGATAGAGACTACCTGGATGGACAAAGAGACAAAGTCTAAGTCTACAGGCAAAACCCGGACCCTGGTCAGTGACGCAACGACGGCTGCTCCGTTGTGGACATTGGATGCAGGTTACACTTCGACCGCACTTTCGCGCCGGCTGGGCACGATGATTCTCAGTTGGGCGGGACAATCAGATCAGGCCCTCCGCGAGATGAAAGAAGCACCGGCGATCAAAGCCAGATTCGATGCATTAAAAGACGTCGATCAGCACCAATCTGTATTGGTCAAAGTGGTCGAGACGCGCACGGGAAAGCTGATCGGTCGCGCACTGTTGGAACCCGGCCGGGGAACCTTCAAGATTCGCCAAATAATTTCCGCGGGCAATTGGTTGGTGGCGGGCGACAGTACGAATCGAGTGCTGGTCTATGCGTTAGACACTGGTGACCAGAAGGCGGCTATATTTGGAGTTGAAAGTGTCATCAGCCCGGCGGGGAACTTGCTAGTGGTCCAGA
>JBDSEC010000453.1:0-4392 GCA_039920205.1 Pyrinomonadaceae bacterium | reverse complement strand
TCGCACAACGGCATCAGCCGGCTGTACGAGACGTTCGGCAATGCGGGCGCCGACACGGTCGAGCGCACTTTATCGCCCGACGAGACCCAGCGCACCTGGTACAAGCAAAATCCGCCGCTGCCCCGGGCGATGTGGTCGCAACGTAATAACAATAATTATCAGCAGACGGGTTTGCTGGTCTCGTTGATCCATTTCGTCGAGAACCGGCGGATGTTCCTCTACAACTTTTATTTGAAGAGCAAACGTTCGATCGAAAAACCGAAAAATGAAGGCCCCGCAGCCTATGTCTTTCCCGGTGACGATCCGCGTCCGGGTGGTCAAGCCGAGTTGTTGCGTCTGATGCAAACGCAGGGATGCGAGATCTCGCGCGCCACTGCACCGTTTACCGTGACGGTCGGCACAAAAAAGAGTGACAAGAAGCCGACGACTGATAAGGCGGAAGAGAAGGTGCCGGAAACGCGCGAGTTCCCCGCCGGTAGTTACATTCTGCGGATGGATCAGCCCTATAGCCGCATCGCGGACATGATGCTGGACTACCAGTATTGGGCCACCGACGATCCGCAGACCGCGTATGACGACACCGCGTGGACGTTCGGTGAATTGGGAAACGTTAGTGTGGTGCGCGTTGCCGATCCCAGAGTGTTAACGGCATCCATGGAACGTGTCGCGGGCGAGGTTCGTGTACCGGGAACCGTAACGGGTACCGGTAAGACGTTCGTGGTCAACAACAATACCGACAATGCGTTGATCACCCTGCGGTATCGTTTGCGCAATGCGGAATTTCGCGCCAGCGAAGAACCATTCACCGTGGGCTTGGCGAAATTCAACCGCGGTTCGTTCATCATTTCCGGAGTAGACCGGGCGGATTTGGAACGCGTGACCACCGAGTTGGGTCTGCGCGCAACGGCGGTTGATGTCGCCCCGACCGTGGCCTCGCATGCCGTCAAGCCCGCGCGGATCGCGGTTATGCATACTTGGCTAGATACGCAGGACGAGGGGTGGTGGCGCATCGCCTTGGACCAGATGGGTGTGCCTTATGCCTACATCAGCACGCAAGACGCCGCCGCGAACAAGGACCTGAACGCGAAGTTCGATGTGATCATCTTCGCGCCCACCGGCGGCCATTCGGCGCAGACCATAGTGGCGGGAATTCCCGTGACGGGAAATCCGCTGCCCTGGAAGACGACGGCGGAGACGCCGAATTTAGGAACGTTTACCAGCACCGATGACATACGCCCCGGCTTAGGCTGGAACGGCGTGGCGAATCTGCAGAGTTTTGTGCAGCGTGGCGGGTTGCTGATCACCGCGATGAATACGTCTGAATTCGCGACCAACCTAGGCATGACCGCCGGCGTTACCATCGCGCGACAGCAACGCGTTAAGGCGCCCGGCACGATCGTGCGGACCAAGTTCGTAGATGGCACCAGCCCCATCGCGTACGGATACGGCGAAGGTCTTTCAGTCTTCTATGCCGAAGGGCCGATCTTCAATCTTTCGAATCTAGCGGGTGGACGTGGCGGACGTCCGAGCGAAGGCGAACGTCCCACCGGACGCGGTACCGCTGAGGATCCCGATCTGGTCCAAGGCCGCCCGCCGGCCGAGAAGCCCGAGACGCCAGCCGCCGAAGCCTGGGAGCCCCAGCCGTTAACGTCCGAACAACTGCGCAACAACTATTATGTGATCCCGGCCAATCAGCGGCCGCGCGTTGTGCTGCGCTTTGCCGGCAATCGTGAACTTTTGGTTTCCGGTTTATTGGGTGGCGGCGGCGAGGTGGCGGAACACGCGGCGGTGATCGACGTGCCGTTGGATCTGGGACATATCGTTTTGTTTTCCAACAATCCGATCTGGCGCGGCGAGACGCAGGGGAGTTATTTCCTGGTTTTCAATGCGATCCTGAACTTCGACAACCTGAACGCCGGACGGAAATAATTTAACCACGGATTTTCACGGATATAACGGATCTGAAACCGCGAAAGAGCGATAAGACATTTTGCCGCGGATTTACACGGATAACGCGGATCTGAACGTTCTAGGATTGAAGCTCGTTAGACTGAACTTGTGTCCAATCCCAGCCCCTTCTTTCTCAGATCCGCTTAATCCGCTTAAATCCGCGGCCAATTGTCTTACTGCCTTTTTTATTTTTTCAGATCCGTTTTATCCGTGAAAATCCGCGGCTAATTGTCTTACTGCCTTTTTGCTTTTTCAGATCTGCTAAATCCGCGTTGATCCGCGGCTAAAACTTCTTAAGCTTTATCGTTCTGGCCGTGCGTTGCGGCGCCCGCGGTTGCGGTCCTCGTCGCGCATTTTTTGAAATTGTTGCCACTGATCAGCATTCATGATCGTCTGCAAACGCGCGTCCGCTTGCTTGCGGATCTCTGCCACGCGCGGTTCCGATTCCTTACGTAATGCCTGCAATTTCACCCGCGTTTCGGCCAAAGTTTCACGCGTCTTGATCTTTTGGTCTTCGTTCAGTTGCAGCCGATCCATCATCAGTTCAAACCGCGCTTGCCGATCCGGACTGCCATTGCGATCGCGCGACCACGAACGATAAACATTCAATGCCAAGGCACCGGCGGCAAAGCCCAAGACAAAGACCATCACCGCCACGCCGCGCACAAACCATTTATTCTTTGCTGCTTTTTCCATTGTTAGTTCACCGCAATTCGTCGTCCGCGTCCATGATGGTCGTCACGACTTGTTCATCGGACACGGTCGAATCACTTTCGTCCGGGCTAAAGATCACATCTTCTGCGCTGTAGGCCGATGATTGGGCCAACGCCGGGCTGTTCGTGGTATTCGACGTGGCCGGTAGCGCAAACGTCAACGCCGCCAGCACCGCGACGGTCGCCGCCATTGAAGAAAAGACCGCACCCGCCGTGCGCCATAACCGCCCAAAGCTCCAAACCTCGTTCGCGGCCTGTCGTTCACGCCACGCGGCTAACACGCGCGTTTGAAAGAACGGCGGCGGCTGGACCAGATCCGCGGCGCGTGTGCGCAACAGCTCCTCCGCCGTTTGCGCAACCAAATATGCCTGACGGCAAGATTCACAGCCAGAAACATGGGCCGCGACCTGCGCCAATTCGCTTTCGTTAAATTGCGCCAGTGGGCCGCTCTCCAACCGCTCGATTATGTGTTGTTCGCTCATTTCTTTTCGCGTCCTTTCCCGGCTCGCTCGGTAATGCTGCGGCCGGCGGACAATAATTTTTCTACCGCTTCGCGCATTTTCTTACGCGCGCGAAAAGCTCGCACCTTTACTTTGGATTCGCTCCAGCCGGTGCTGGCGGCCACTTCCTTGATCGACGCTTCTTCGCCATCGATCATCATGACAACCAATCGGTCTTCGGCGGACAACGATTCTAATAATCGTCCGGCGAGATCCGACGCCGCCAATCGATCTTCGACCGTATGCTCGCGCCCGGAATGCGCCGCCGCGCTTTGGTCCAGCCAGTCGGTTTCGGTCTGCGTTAGATCCGCCGTCGCCAACTCGGGTCGGCGCCCCGCACCCCGCACCAGGTTCAAACAAGTGTTGGTGGCGATCCGCGTCAGCCATCCTTCCAGAGATCCGCTTCCGGAAAATCCATCCAGGGCGGAAAAGGCTTTGAGAAAGATCTCTTGCGCGGCATCTTCAACGGCCGTGGATTGATGAAAGAATCGCCGGGCTACCTGAAACACACGGGGCCCAAACCGCCGCATGATTTCGGCAAAGGCGGCTTCGTCGCCTTGACGCGCACGCTCGACCAGGTCCGGTTCGGCCGTTTGCTCGTATCCACTCGACAGATGATGCCTCCGGTAAACCGGTCCCGGGCGGCTTCCAGATTGAAGCCGCCCTTTCCCGGAGAGCTAGATTACTGCTTTTGCGGCGCGTCTGCACCATTGGCACGGTTGCCACGGTTTCCGCGTCGTCCACCCATTTCGCCTTGACGAGCCTTGCGTTCGGCGCGCTGTTGCTCCATTTGGGTTTTCTGTTCCGGCGTTAAGACGTTCAGCATTTCCTGACGCATCTTAAAGCTTTCACCCATCAATTTGGCCCGCAACGGAGCCGCCGCGATCATGCGCTGAGTCGCCTCGGCTTCATTGAAGGTGCCCGCTTTGGCAAAACCACGGCCCTCGCCGCGCTGGTTCTTCATCTGTTCGCGTAGCGGAGCGACCCGCTGACGGAAACTTTCCTGTATCTGCTTCATTTGGGCCTTCTGGTCCTCGGTCAAATTAAGCCCGCGAAACATCATGCCACCATGTTTGCCGCCAAAACCAGGCCCGCGGCCGCCCCGGCGCTCGCCGCCGTGACGCTGGCCAAAACCCGGACGGACGCCGCGCTCTTGGCCTGTGGTGGTCTGGTCTCCGGCTTCAGTTTTTCCCGACTGCGCCAGCGCAACGGGAGCTGCTAATGCAATA
>JBDSEC010000452.1:0-21292 GCA_039920205.1 Pyrinomonadaceae bacterium | reverse complement strand
CTGGGCCAAAAAGATCAAGGTTTCACCCTTGACCGATGGACTTGTGGCGGCTTTTTCCAGCGCCACGATCGCCTGCGGATACTGCTTGGCGTAGAACAAAGCCTGTCCGCGCAGAAGTTGCGCATCTTCGTCCTGGTTTACTTTGATCAGCCCTTCGCTGGCCCGGACCGCACCCAAATAGTCCGCATCAGCTTTGGCCGCGTCGGCACTAGCGCCCTGCCCGCGCGTCAGGTATGAATAGATCAAATACTTCCAGGCCGCCTGGTCGTTGGCATTGATCGCCGTGACGCGATTGAAATTCGCGATCGCGCCGGTGTAATCCTTCTTTTCAAACGCCATCTTGCCTAAATAAAAAAGCGAAATGGTGTCGGTCGGATTCGCTTTAACCGCCGCGGCAAAAGTTGCCGCTGCGGCGTCCACCTTGCCGCCCTTCAATTCGGCCACGCCACGGATCTGCAGCAAGTAGGGGCGCGGGGTTTCACCCGCCCGGTTCGTCGCCGCCGTCAATAACGGCAGCGCCTTATCGTACTGTTCGTTAAGGAAGTAGGCCTCGGCCAAGCCGTCTTCGGCGATCTTATCTTGTTTGCTCTCGGCCTTCTGTAGATCACGGGTCTTTTCCAGATCGCTCACCGCATCAGGATATTTTTTCAGGTTCAATTCCGAAAGCCCGGCCAGTTTCCAGGCGTCGGAATCCTTATCATTGGCGGCAATCAACGTGCGAGCCACCTTCAAGGATTCGTTAAATTGCCCTTTTTCGAAGAGTGCTTTGCCATTCAAAATATCCGGTCCCGTGGGCTGCGTCGGTATCGCTGGCTGAGTGTTTGCGGTCGTTCCGTTGGGCGACGGTTTTGGCGTTAGGATCGGTCGGTCATTCGCCGGCGCGGTACTCGACGTATTGCTAGCCGGAGTACGCGTGGTGCTGTTCGTCGTCTTGGCCGGGGCCGTGCGGCTACGCGTCGTCGCGGGCTGGCCGTCCTTATCGGTCGGTACGACGTCCAACAGCCCGCCGTCGTCCTTTTTTGCGGTGGTGTCGGTGGTCGTTGTCGTACCCGATTTGACCCGGCGGGGCCGCGATTGGGCGCCGGCCACGGTAGCCAATAGGGTCACCAAACCTACCAACGCAAGTAAGCGAATCCTCGTATTCATAGCTTTATCGTCCAAATATTTTCGTTAATTGCCGTCGGAACCGTATGTTCCGCCTTGATGTCCGTCGGATGCCGAAAACGGCCCTTACAGTTCGCCGAGAATTAGTTCGGACCAGTAATTAACAGGTTAGCACCAGCCAGGCGGGGATTCCAGTGCCAGACCGAAGCGGCCGGTGCCGGGTGTCAGGTGCCCCATTCGCGATGAGGTCAGAACCGGGAACGGTAGTGACTGGGTTCTTCCGATTCCAGTAAGACGCTCTCGGTCCCGGCACCCTCCCTGACGGTCGGGTTACGGCCGTGGAACGCGTGGAACGTTCCACGGGGAACGTTTGAAATCGAAATTGCAATTGACACGTGTTGGCCTCCGTTTTCCACAAATTACTCAACGAAATTGCAAATTCCTTTAAGCTCAGCGTACCGAAATAGGGACGAACCGTTTTTTGTTCCACGCGATCTACCGATTAAATTCTCAAGTAACGTTTGGCGTCCGCCTGGCGGCCCGCACTACCGTCCACCATATAACGTCACTGGTCTACCGCAGTTTTTACGATGTTTATGATTTTTACGATTTTTACGATTTGCACACGTGCCCAGCCCGGCTTAACCAAACGGCCTGGTCGATCTAAAGGAGGCTCGTAAAATGTACGACATGCTTTAGCTTGTCGACGTCACGGTGGCGTCGAGCTGGGTGGGTGACGTGCCAGACTCGGTATTCGCGCAGGTTTTTAGCTGCGCATCGTCGGCAAACTGAAGTTTACCGTACATTTAACCGGCTCGTTTTAACCAACAAACCTGTTGGATAAGTATACATCTGCAAAATATACGACATGCTTTAGCTTGTCGACGTCGCGGTGGGTTCTACCCGACTCAAAGATGAATATGGCAAATAAACACAGAAACGCTCGCTCCTGCTTGGTGATTTCGGGTGAGCGCCGAAAAAGCAGTGCGAGTTCAGATACCTACCGTGCGATCGATCGCGGCCATTCTAAACGATTGGCATCCGAAAGCGCAATCTTTTTTATTTTCGGGCCGAAAATTCGTAGATCGTAGTCTGGGAAAAGCGTTGTCCCGGCCGCAGGATGGTGGTGGGAAACGTCGGCTGATTCGGCGAATCGGGATAATGCTGGGCTTCCAGACAAAAGCCGCTGCGCCGGGGATAGGTGGCGCCGTCTTTTCCGGTCGCACCCGACAAGAAATTACCGGAATAGAACTGTACGCCCGGTTCGGTGGTCAGGACGCGCAGCACCCGGCCCGTGGTTGGTTCATATACCTCGGCCGCCAATCCCAACTTGCCGGCCGGTTTGTTCAAAACGAAGTTGTGGTCATAGCCGTTACCCGAGATCAACTGCTCGTACGGCTCACCGATCCGTACGCCGATCGCCGTGGGTTTGTTGAAATCAAGCGGAGTGCCTTTGACCGGGCGTAGTTGGCCCGTGGGGATCGACGATACGGTCGTGGGAGTAAAGCGAAGCGCGTTGATGCGCATCACGTGACCCAAAATATCGCCCTGACCTGCCCCGGCCAGGTTAAAGTACGCATGGTTGGTCGGGTTCAGCACGGTCGCTTTGTCCGTCGTGGCCGTGTATTGCATCTTCAGTTCGTTGCGATCGGTCCAGGTGTAAACCACCGTCAAGGTAAGCGTGCCCGGATAGCCCTCTTCGCCATCTTTACTGATAAAGGTAAGTTGCAAACGCGTAGCACCGTTTACTTGTGAACTTTTCGGCGTCCAGACCACGCGGTCGAAACCTTTGATGCCGCCGTGTAGATGGTTGGGAGCGTTATTGGTCGCCAACGTATAGAGCTTGCCGTCGAGGGCGAACTTACCCAAGGCGATGCGATTTCCGTAACGTCCGACCACCGCGCCGATGTATGCCGTGTCTTCCACGTAACCCGCCAAATTCTCGAAACCAAGGGCTACATCGCCCATCACGCCCAGCCGGTCGGGAACCACGATCGAGACAACCCGTGCACCATATGTAGTGATCGTTACCCGTGCGCCGCTGGCGTTCGTCAACACATAGGCATCGACCTCCACCCCGTCGGCGGTTTTGCCGAAAGGCAGTTTTTCGATCCGTGCCGTGGCGGCATTAACCGAAATGGCGGCAGCGAAAAGCATCAGGAAACTAAACAAGATCATCAGGCGCATCGGTCGGTCCTCCGCGGATGTTTGTAGCACGGAAAGCTGAAGGGGTGAAGGGGAGAAAGGGGGAAGGGAAAATGGAAAGTGGACAATGGATAATGGATAATGAAAAACAACGGGCTTGTTGGCTTAGGTTGGTAGTACCGTCTTTAGACGGGTTTTTCGCTTCCCGATCGACGTCCCAGTTTAGAGGCGGACTTCGACCGCCGGTGTGGCCGGAATCGTCGGACGTTAATTCCGAGACCGGCGGTCGAAGACCGCCTCTTAACTTCCAGCGACGGATCGGCAATGAAAAAAGCCGCTCCCCGAAGGAAACGGCTTTTCGTCAGATCAACAACCGAACGGAACTACCAGATCGTACAGCGGTTCTGGCGCACCATCTTGGTGCCGGCTTGACAGGAAAACGCCGCGGCGAATTCCGGCATATTCGACAGCGGGCCATTCACCCGGAAACGCGCCAACGGGTGCGGATCGGTGCGTACCTGTTGCTCTTCGAATTCCGGACGCGCATTGGTGGCCCAAACCTGCGCCCAGCCCAGGAAGAACCGCTGGTCGCCGGTAAACCCATCAATAACCGGAGCCGGCTTGCCATTTAATGACTTCTTATAAGCCAAGTAAGCGATCTTTAACCCACCCAGATCGCCGATCGATTCACCTAGAACAGTCTTGCCGATCTGGTTTAACCCGGGGCGTACTTCGAATCCGTCGAATTGCTCGGCGACGCAGTTCGCACGTTCGTTATAGTTATCCGCATCTACTTTGGTCCACCAATCGCGCAACAACCCCTTGGCGTCATACTGACGGCCCTGGTCGTCAAAGCCGTGCGACATTTCGTGACCAATTACCCCGCCGATTCCGCCATAGTTGACGGCGTCGTCGGCATTGATATCAAAGAAGGGCGGCCGCAGAATGCCCGCCGGAAAGGTGATCGCATTGGCCAGCGGGCTATACGATGCATTTACCGTCGGCACCGACATGCCCCAGCGCATGCGGTCAACCGGCGTGCCGATATCCGACATCGTGCGTTCGCGGTTAAACTGCGAAACCCGGGCCAGATTTTCGACCACCGATCCACGATCGATCTTTAACTTGGAATAATCGCGCCATTTGTCGGGATAACCGACCTTGGGTAAAAAGGCTTCGAGTTTTTCAATGGCCTGTTTCTTGGTGACATCGGTCATCCATTCCAAGGTGCCGATGTCTTCGCGCAGCGCTGCGATCATGTTGTTGATCATCTGACGCATGCGGGTGATCAATTCCGGCGAGACGTCTTTCTTTACGTACTCTTGACCCAAGGCTTCACCCATAGCGCCATCAACCAAGGTCGTGCAGCGGCGCCAACGCGGAAGCTGTTCCTTCGTCCCAACTAAATACTTACTGAAGAAGTTGAAATTTTCGTCGTCGAATTTCGCGGGTAAAAAAGCGGCGGCGTCGGACAAAACCTGCCACCGCAAATAGGTCTTCCAATCCGCGATCGAGGTAGCGGTAAATTCACGATCCAACGTCTTGAAGAAATCGACGGTCGCCACGTTTACCTCTTTGATATCCGGCCGACCGGCATCTTTGAAGTATTGCGGCCACGAGAAGTTGATATTCAACTCGTTCAATTCAACCAGCGCTCTCTTGTTATATGTCATTTTCGGATCGCGCAAGGAAATTCGATCCATCGAGCCCTGGGCCAATTTCGTTTCTACCGTCAACACGGTCGCGGCATTCGCTGACGCGGTCGCGTTGTCGTCCCCCAGCAATTCGAACATACGCGTCACGTGCTTTACGTATTCGGCGCGCTTTTCTTTCATCCCTTCAGCTAGATAGTAGTCGCGCTCGGGCAAACTAAGCCCGCCCTGAAACGCCACGGCGATGTTCGAGTGCGTATTTTTCGCATCCGGCAACGTGCCAAAAAAGAACATCGCGCCCACGCCATCCCGGTGAAGTTCAGCCAAAACCCGCTGCAAGTCCTTAGTATCTTTGATCTTATCGACTGCGGCTAGCTGCCCTTGAATGGGCTTGGTGCCGGCCGCTTCGATGGCGGCGGTGTCCATGCAACTAGCGTAGAGATCGCCGATCTTCCGGGCGTTGCTGCCGTGCGCGGCAGATTTGTCGACGGCATCGGCTTCGAGCAGCGAATGCGCTACTTCCAAGTTACGTTGGGCCAATATGGAAGAGTTGCCCCAACGCGAAAACGCCGGCGGGATGGGGTTGGCCTTTAACCAGCCGCCGTTGGCAAATTGATTAAAATCGTCGCAGGCTTTGCAGGTGGTATCTAAATTGGCTTTATCAAAGCCGGTGCGGGGTCCCGCCGTTTGGGCCAAGGCTAGGGCGAAGAGCAAAAATCCTACCATCACGGAACCGGCAAACCTCTTATTCGGTCGAAACATATGGCTAAGCTCCTAAAAAGTTAGTCTGGGATGATAGGTAGTTTACGGTCGGCTGAGATTTGCACAACGATAGTGTGACGAGACGGCGGAAAGCCAGGCCGAAAGGTATCCGGTACAGTTTGACAATGGTGCCGGCCGAAACGAAAAAAGCCGCTCTCGCATTTAGCGAGAGCGGCCTTTGGTCGTCGAACGGAACGGTTCTACCAGATGACGCACTTCTTCTCGCGCACCATCTTTTGCCCTGTCTTGCAGCCAAACGCCGCGGTAAACTCCGGCATGTTCGACAACGGTCCGTTCACGCGGAAACGTCCCAGTGGATGCGGGTCGTTGCGCGCCTGAAGGGCTTCGGCCTCCGGAGTAGAATTGGTGGCCCAGACCTGCGCCCAACCCAAGAAGAACCGCTGATCACCGGTAAAGCCATCGATCACCGGTGCTTCTTTGCCGTTCAGCGATTTCTGGTAGGCCAAGTAGGCCAGCTTCAAACCACCCAGATCGCCGATCGATTCGCCCAAAACCAGTTTCCCATTTTGGAAAAGGCCCGGCGCAACCTCGAACCCGTTGAATTGTTCGACCACGCAATCTGCGCGTTCGTTATAGTTGTCCGCGTCCTCCTTGGTCCACCAATCACGTAACAATCCCTTGGCATCGAACTGACGGCCCTGGTCGTCGAATCCGTGCGACATCTCGTGGCCGATGACGGCGGCGATCCCGCCATAGTTGATGGCATCATCCGCGGTCAGGTCAAAAAATGGCGGTTGCAAGATGCCGGCCGGGAAAACGATCTCGTTTTGCGGCGGGCTGTAATACGCGTTGACCGTGGGCGGAGTCATGCCCCAACGAGACCGGTCCACGGGACTGCCGATATCGGACATCCGGCGTTTGCTGTCGAACTCTTCGGCGCGCGCCAGGTTCGCCAGCAGCGATTCGCGGTCGATCTTCAGGGTCGAATAATCGCGCCATTTGTCGGTATAGCCGATCTTGGGGAAAAAGGCTTCCAGTTTTTCCAAGGCTTGTTTACGCGTCGCGTCGCCCATCCAGTTTATCGTTCCCAGATCGGTGCGCAATGCGGCGATCATGTTCTGTATCATCTGGCTCATGCGCGCCTTGGCTTGCGGGGTAAAGTTGCGCTTTACATACTCTTCACCCAGCGCATCACCCAAGGTGCCGTCGACCACCTGAACGCAGCGGCGCCAACGCGGCAATTGCTCGGTCGTACCCGACAAGTACTTACGGAAAAAGTTGAAATTCTCTTCATCAAATTTGGCCGGCAAGAAGGTCGCGGCGTTGTTCAACACTTTCCAACGCAGATAGGTCTTCCAATCGTTTATCGAAATAGAAGCCAACAACCCGTCCAGGCCTTTGAAGAAAATCGGTTGGGCCACATTTACAAACTTGATGTCAGGCCGGCCGGCGTCGTTGAAGTATTGGGTCCAGGAAAACTTCTGATTCATCGCCGACAGGTCCGTCAGCGACATCTTGTTGTAATTCTTAACCGGGTCGCGCCGTTCCACGCGGGTCAGGGAATTCTTGGCCAACTGCGTCTCCAAATTCATCACCGCTTGCGCTGCCGCCGCGGCGCCGTCCGGTGCGTCGCCGGCCAGGGTGAACATCTTGGTGACATGCTTCACGTATTCTTCGCGCGTGGCTTTAAGCTTCGGATCGTCGTCGGTGTAGTAACTGCGGTCGGGCAGGGTCAATCCGCCTTGACCCGCCACGGCGATGTTGACCGTGGTGTCCTTGTAATCAGGGGTCGAGCTAAAATTGAACATGGCGCTGACGCCTTGGCGATGGAGGCGAGCAACCGTCGCTTGTAGGCCGCTCACATCGTTGATCGCCGCGATCTGATTCATCCGTCCGCTGATCGGCTGCAAGCCTTCGGATTCGATCCGCGCGGTATCCATGCAACTTGAGTAGAGGTCGCCGATCTTGCGGGTGTTGCTCCCCGCACTGGCCTTTTTGTCAGCCGCGGCTTCTTCGAGGATCTTGTGCGCTACCTCTAGATTCCTTTCCGCTAGGATCGAGAAGCTGCCCCAGCGCGAAAAGGCCGCCGGCCTCGGGTGATTCTTCATCCAGCCACCATTGGCATACTGGTAAAAGTCATCACAGGCCGCGCAGGATTCATCCAGATTTGCTTTGTCGAAACCGCTCCGTTGACCGCTTTTTTGCGCCAATGCGCCCGCCACTAGCAGCAGGGCGAGCAGAGACGAGACCACGAACTTCACATTACTTCGAAACATAGACGACGCTCCTCGATTGGTTTTTTGAAATGGGCAATAGGATACACCAAGGTGGGACTAGTTCGTTAAAGCCCAGGACGAGCCGTTCACACCCTATCGGGCGAAGCCGAACCTCGTCACGATCTGTCGAACAGTTCAAGCAGACGATCGCGGTAACTTCGGCTGAGGGTCAGTTGCGTGTTGTTCTTGAGCATCACCGTGTAATCACCGCTGAAGAGTGGGTGCAGTTCCTTGATGCAATCAATATTGACCAGGGTCGAACGATGGATACGCAGGAATTTGTTCGGGTCCAGGCGGCTTTCCAAATGGCTCATGGTTTCGCGCAGCATGTGGCCTTCACGGCCCACGTGAAGTTTTACGTAATTGCCCGCGGCTTCGATCCAATCTATCTCGACGGTCTTGAGAAAGAAAACCCGGCCCACTGATTTGATCACTAGCCGTTCGACATACTTTGGATCGGTCCTTACCTCTTTCAACAAGGCCAACAGTCGCTGGTCCAAATAGCCCGGCTGGAAATTCGCGATCTGTTCACGGGCGCGCCCCAGCGCGCGGCGGAACCGTTCACGATTGAACGGCTTGAGAATGTAATCCAACGCGTGCACATCGAACGCGCGGATCGCATACCGGTCATAGGCCGTGACAAAGATAACGGCTGGAACCTTGTCGACGCCCAAGGTTTCCAACACGCCAAAGCCGTCCATCTCGGGCATCTGAATATCCAGGAAGACCAAGTGCGGCGAAAGTTTCTGTACCGCCTCGACCGCTTCACGGCCATCGCCGCATTCACCGATGATCTCGATGTCGCTTTCGGCGCCTAGATACCGTTTCAGGCGCTCGCGCGCCAATGGTTCGTCGTCAACGATCAAGGTTCGGATCTTCATAACTGCTTAGGGGACGATGGGCACGACGCGAAACGGGATCTCGAGTTCCAAGGTCAGGCCACGCATCGGCGAGCTGATCAATTCAAAGTTGTGTTGGCTGCCGTACAAGTGGGCCAAGCGCGCCCGCGTGTTAGCCAACCCCACACCTTCACGCAGGGCGGCCTGTTCGCCATGGGGCAACCCGCGGCCGTCGTCGCTGACGCGCAAATGCAGCGTGCCGTTCTGGCGATGCGCGGCGATCTCGATCCGTCCGCCGGACGAGCGCGGACCGATACCATGCTTGATCGCATTCTCGACCAGCGGCTGCAAGATCATGTTGGGCACACTGGCGTCCAAGGTGTCCGCGTCGATCTCCAGGGACAATTGCAGACGGTCTTGGAAACGGGTCTGCTCGATCTCTAAATACTTATTCAGGAAATCCAATTCCTGTTGCAGTGGCACCTCTTGCACGCCCACGTTGTCCAACGAGATACGCAACAGATCGCTGAGGTTGGTGATCATGTGCTCGGCGACATCCGGATCGCGGTAGACCAATTCCGAGATGGCGTTCAGTGTATTGAACAAGAAATGCGGATGCAGCTGCATTTTCAGGACCTGCAGCTTGGTCTGGGCCAACCGCGCCTCCAATTGCGACGCACGCAATTCGCGCTCGCGGAATTTGTGGTAATAATCGCTGGAGTAGCGGATCCCGAGGGTGGCCCAATAGATCAATAGTGAAAGGTGGAAATTCAGCAGGAGGAAATACCGATAGGTCTCTCCGAAGTTGGCGAATTTGCGAGAACTGGGATAACCGAGCTTGGGTAGGATCAGCGCATCGATGCCGAGTTGGAAAAACGAGATCGCCACCCCGGCAACAATGTGGATCGGCAAACTGGCCTTCCATCGCGCCCGTTCAAAACGGAATCTGCGTCCCAACCACAGCACCAACGGCATCAAAGCGAACCAGACGTAAGCCGAGGTTAATTCCCAGCTCAATGCCCGCCAAATGGACACTTGACGGGTGGACAACCGGCTTTGGGTGGTCACCTGGCTGGCAAAATAGATCGCCGCAGCGGTCCAGAGGCCAAAGATCATCAGCCATTTGATCAGTTGTCGTTTGGTCTCGTCTTTCATTTCACGCAGCCCGGACAAAGTTCAATTCCCCCTTGATCTTCAAAACTCCCCTCCTTGGCTAAGGAGGGGAAGGCCGCTTGCGGCCCGGGGTGGTTCGTTCTGTTAAAGTTCATCTGGCCGACTAAGATTCTACAGAACTACCACCCCACGGCCGCAGGCGGCCTACCCCTCCTAAGCATAGGAGGGGAGTTGTTTGGCCAAGATCCCCAACCTGCATCGTACGCAACCAACGGCTTCCCCGCGATGGTTTTGTGACGAACGCGGCACGTAGGGGGACGAATCAGGCAAAAAGCATGACCGGTCTAGGCCTTAGCTTCGACCTGCGCCGATTCCTGTTCGGCGGTGATTACCTCGCCGGAAGCTTCGATCTTCGGGACGCTGTCTAGAAAGCGCTCGGCATCAATGGCCGACATGCAACCGGTACCCGCGGCGGTGATGGCCTGACGATAATAGGAATCCTGGGCGTCGCCGCAAACAAATACACCTGCAATATTAGTCGCTGTCGAATGCGGTGCGGTCTTAAGATAACCGATCTCGTCCATCTCCAGTATTCCCTTGAAAAGATCGGTATTCGGTTTATGGCCGATGGCGATAAAGACGCCGTCGCAGTTCATCACGTGTTCTACGTTTTTGTTCAGATCTTTCAACCGCACACCGGTGACGCCATGCTCTTGAGAACCCATGATCTCTTCCAAGCCGGTGTCCCACAGAAAACTAAGCTTGGGATTCTTGAAAGCCTTCTCTTGCATGATCTTCGAGGCGCGTAATTTGTCGCGGCGATGCACGACCGTCACGCGCGAAGCGTACCGGGTCAGGAACGTGGCTTCTTCCATGGCCGTGTCGCCGCCGCCTACGACCACCAAATGCTTATTGCGGAAGGCCGGCAACGGGCCGTCACAAGTGGCGCAGGCCGACACGCCGTTGCCGCCGAAACCTTCGGGCGCTAGGGCCTCGCCTGGAATCCCTAACCACTTGGCGGAAGCGCCCGACGCGATGATCAACGATTCGGCGAGGACCACTACGCAGATCTCGTCATCATCAAAACTTTCAGTGCAATAAAGCTTGAACGGCCGCTCGCTCAGATCCACCCGGTTGATCCAGAGGCGCAGGAATTCGGTGCCGAACCGCGTCGCCTGCTCGCGGAACTGATGCATCAATTCCGGCCCCATGATGCCGGCGGCAAAGCCCGGATAATTCTCGACATCGGTCGTGATCATCAACTGGCCGCCGGGTTGCGGGCCTTCGATCACCATTGGGTGCAGATCCGCGCGTCCCGCGTAAATGGCGGCCGTCAGTCCGGCCGGTCCGGATCCAATAATTACTACCTCTTTGTGTAAGGTCTCGTGCATCTTTGCTGTAAGCTCTTTCTGGTCAGAATTGCGCGAAATCACGTGATTTGATCACCTTAGTTGTAGCCTTTTCGCTTTAGCGTATAGTATAACTAGTCAGGATAAACTAGTCGAACCGATGCAACTTGCCGCGTTACCCGACCGGCGAAGAAGGTATCAGGCCGCAATGCCGCGTTCACTTGTCCGGACGCATAGGTGGTTTGACGACTACTCAAATTTGTTAAGTTCAATACCAAGGGGTCAACGAATATTTTGAACGACTCGGCCACCGCCCCCGCGGACGGGCGCGAAGTTAAGAGCATCTCGGTCATCGGTGCGGGAACGATGGGGCATGGTATCGCCTTGGTCGCCGCTCGGGTCGGGTTCTCGGTCGTGCTGTGCGAAGTCGATCGCGAAGCTTTGGCGCGCGGCGTACGCGCTATCGAAGCCAACTTGGAAAAGGGCGTACGGCTCGGTAAATTGACCGACGACGACGCGGACCAATCCTTACAGCGCATTCGAGGAACGGTACAGTTGACCGAGGCGGCCAAATCGGAACTCATTATCGAGGCCGCACCGGAAAAGTTAGAGCTAAAACAGAGCATTTTGCGGAGTCTGGAGGAGGCCAACCCGGGTCCCTTCATCTTTGCCACGAATACGTCATCGCTTTCGATCACCGAGATCGCTCGCGGCGCGCAGCTGCCGGGTCAGATAGTGGGCATGCACTTCTTCAATCCGGTGCACTTGATGCGCCTGGTAGAGATCGTGGTGGGCGAACAGACCGCGCCCGATACGATCGAGACGGTTTTGGGAGTGACGCGGCGGATGCGTAAAGAGCCGATCACGGTAAAGGATGTACCGGGATTTGCGTCCAGCCGTTTGGGGGTGGCCTTGGGTTTGGAAGCCATGCGCATGGTCGAGCAGGGCGTGGCTAGCCCCGCCGATATTGATAAGGCGATGGAACTCGGTTACAACCATCCGATGGGCCCGCTAAAATTGACGGATGTCGTGGGATTGGATATCCGGCTGCACATCGCCGAGTATCTATTCGAGACCCTCGGGGTTGAATCGTTTCGTCCGCCCGGGATCTTGCGGCGGATGGTCGCCGCCGGAAAGCTGGGAAAGAAATCCGGCGAAGGATTTTATCAGTGGGATGAGAAAGCGGCCGTCCGCTAGGACCGTGAACCGGTATCCCGACCCGATAGCGGACGGCCGTTTAGGATCTTGCCTATGAATGCACCCTCCAATGAAGTAGAGAGACGCTTTGCATTGCGCATGGCGTTGCGCTTGCCGATCGTAGTGTCGGGACGGGCCGAAGACGGCGCGGCCTGGAGCGAACCTACGGAAACGGATGATATCTCGACCTCAGGCGCTCTCTTTCACCTTAATCAAAAGGTCAGCGCGGACGACCAACTTTATCTTCGCGCTCACCGGCCGGATGGTTCCGTGATCGAAGTTACCGCCAACGTGGTTCGCGTGGCGCCGGCGATCTACGGCACGGCGCGCATCGGCGTGGCCATAAGTGAACCGATGGAAAACTGGCTGCGTTTGTTTGTTTCCTGGGTCGCGGACGAACAGCCCGAGCTCGCCGATGCCGGGGAACTCGAGGATTAACGAGTGTCGGTTTTTTGGCTCATAACCGCCGTAACGTTGGGCGGTACCGTGCTGTTCATCCTTGGGTATGCACTGTTGGCGAAGAAATATTATTGGGGTCCGGCGGGCAAACCGCCGCCCCGCAAACCGCGTGCGAAGGAATAGTTCCTTCGCACTCGTTACTTTTCTGCACACTTTTTTAGCAAAATTATCTAGGAGCCGATAATGTCATCGTACGAAACATTGCTGATCGAAAAGCGCGATCGTGTCGCCATTATTACCATTAACCGCCCGGACAAATTGAATGCGCTGAATATCCAAACGCGGACGGAAGGCGCGGCGGCGCTGAACGAACTGGCGGCCGACGATTCGGTGAACGTGGTCGTGATCACTGGCGCGGGTGAGAAATCGTTTGTGGCGGGCGCGGACATCGGTGAATTTGCCGGCCGCACGCCGCTAACCCAACGCGAGGTAATGCGTGGACCATCGCTGTTTACCGCGTTCGACAATTTTTCCAAACCGGTCATCGCGATGATCAATGGTTTCTGTTTGGGTGGCGGATGTGAATTGGCGTTGGCCTGCGATCTACGTATCGCGAGCGACCGGGCCCGCTTTGGCCAACCCGAGATCAACCTAGGCATCATCCCCGGCGGTGGCGGTACCCAGCGATTGACGCGACTGGTCGGCGAAGGCAAGGCGATGGAGATGATCCTGACCGGCGACATGGTCGATGCGCAGACGGCGCTGTCGATCGGTCTGGTCAATATGGTTTTCCCGGCGGCCGAGTTGACCGAAAAAACATTGGAGATCGCAGCCAAGATCGCCGAGAAGAGCCCCATCGCCACGCGCCTGGCGAAGGAATCGGTCAAACTGGCCTCGCGGTCGAATTTGGACGAGGGACTGCGCCGCGAAGTGGATCTGTTCGCGCTCTGCTTTTCCAGCAAGGATAAGGACGAAGGCGTGGCGGCGTTCCTCGAAAAGCGGAAACCGGTCTTTACCGGCGAGTAGCCCGGATCAAGCTCAGCTTCGTGGAAAGCATCGGACTTTTTTCGCTTAGATCGCTGCTTAACTAAGCCGTCAGCAAATGAATTTTGACGTTGGAGGCGGGCCGTGGCTTTCCCCGGCCCCTAACCCCAAACCCGTGAAACCTATGAACACACACTCGGCCCGTTCGGCCATGAACAACGACCCGGAGATCCGCGCTTGGGTCGAAGAGTATCTGAAGAACAAAGAACGTCAGGCTCAACCAGCGATGACCGATGAGGAGTTGGACAAACACTGGCGATATGTGAAGCCGGAACGGATGCATGAAGGAGCAACCGATGCCGTCGCGGCGTACTTTGCGCGCTAGTCGATCGTACTTTCATTGCCCGTTAAGAGGCGGTCTTTGACCGCCGGTGTTGCAATTCCCCACACGTCGGCGGTCAAAGGCCCCTCTAAACGGACGAGGGTTTTTATGGCGTGGAGAGAGTATCTATGACAAGCTTTAATGCTTCGTCGAATGTCACCTAATCCCGGCACGTCCTACTTTATGCAAACGTCTACAACGGCAATTACATCATCAATGAAATCAACCGGTGCCTTTTCAACAAATCTGGCCTGTCGCGCTCTAAAATCTATCGATTTCACTTGCTCAGCCATCACGAAGCCGGTCAATGACGAACTGTTCGGAACTTGAAGATGAAAAGGAATTTTTCGGTCTGTATTGGTAATGGGACAAACGATTGACAAGCCAGTTGATCGGTTGAAGAGATGGTTGCTGATAACCAGGGCCGGCCGTCTGCCTTTTTGTTCGTGACCAGATTGAGGGTCAAATGAAAGCGTGATGAAGTCGCCTTTTTCGGGTACGTACGCGGACATTTACCATTCTTCCTTACCAACGGGTTCGCCGAAGTCTTCCTCAATCACCTGATAGTCTTGCGGCATCCGCGAGACCAATTCGGCCAAGTCGAACTTTGGGCCTTCCGTGCCCGAACCATCTCCAGGCAGTATCACATATACCCGGGCATGCTCTGGCAGTTGAACATTTCCCACAATACGAATTTGGCCGTTTTCCACCACGCCTTCAATTCTTGTAATGCTCATTTTATAACTCCCAGATCCTATGTGACTGAGGTGAGACTAGCACAGGATTCTTGACCTGGTCTAACAAACGGCGCTGGTGTAATTCATTCACCGTTAAGCGGCGGCCTATGACCGCCGGTGTCGCGGTTCCCCACACGACAGCGATCAACGACCGCCTCTAAACGGACGAGGGTCACCGCACTTTCACGCCGGCCTCTGCATTCAATAGCTTCTGCGCCGTGCGCATGAAATCCTTGGGGTCGCAGTGGCTGCCGTTGACGATAGTATCCAGATGAAGATGCGCGGGTGCTTTCTGGCCGCCGCTGTTTCCCGATAGGGCGATCACCTGTCCCCGCAAAACCTGATCGCCTTTGCTCACCTGGCGTGCGGACAAATGCGCGTATTTCGAAAATACCCCGCCGCCATGGTCTACGACAATGGTCTGTCCCGCCACCCATTGTTCGGTTGATAGGCCCACCCGACCGTCATTGATCGCCTTGACCGGCGTTCCCATCCGCGCGTGCATATCGAGGCCGCGATGCCGGTAGCGTTTGGTCTTATTGACCGTGCGCTTTACGCCAAAGTTGTCGTTGTCCCCGCCGGTGACGGGCAGCATGAAAGGCTGGGTCCATTTGCGCTCAGAACGTGCCTTTAACACCTCGACCATTTCGGAAAAATCGCGTTTGATCTGCGCGCTGGTCTCAGGTGCCGGTTCTGAGAATTCCTTGTCCAACGTCAGTACGGTGTTGCGATAGGGGAAAGTGCGGATCACGTAATTCCAGGTGAGGCGCTCTTCGGTTTTACCGGTGATCGAGAACTGCAGCGGGACACCTGGTCCCGGCGCGGGATCCAGCGGCGCGGTAAGGATGGTGAATAGCGTCTTTCGATCCGCCGACGGATAGAAATAGAGCGGTTGTGGTTCTTCCAACTGTTGGCCGCCGAATGATTCCGGTTCGATCATTACGGGGAAACTGCCACGCGCTTTGTTCGCGTCAACCAACCCGGCAAAGGTCAGCCCCAACAACAACGTGTGCCCTTCGTCCAAGACCGACTTTCCCGTCGCGTTGTAGTTGGTAACGACCGGAATGCGTTGGTCCCGCGCGCCGAACGTGATCGCCGATTCACCCGCCAGCGCCAGCACGCCCGGCGCCAGCATCATCGTCGTTAGAAAGTCGCGTCGCGAAGTCTTCGTCTTTGTTTCCGCCATACTCCTATGATAGCAAGCTTTGACCCTGAGGTTGTGTGCGAAATTCGCCCGGATCACAGTTCTTAGGGCGGACGCGTGTGGGTACCGATTTTGCCCGTTAGCGTGAGCGGTAAGAAGGGGTTTAGCCGCGGATTTACGCAGATAAACGCGGATCTGAAATTCAATGAATAATGAATGGTTAATAATTAACAATGGCAATTCGTTTCCGCTAACCGTTTTCTATTATCGATCATCAATTGCTTTTCCCCGGCCCACCGGCTCCTGACCGCCGGCCCCGCCGCTTCGGCTTGGTTCGCGTTCATCCGCGCAGATCCGCAAATCTCATTTTGAAGATTGCTGGCTCGCAATCGAAAGACTTTTCCCGTGGGTCAGGCGTCTAAATGCTTATGGTCTCAGACTTCGACATTTTTGCTTTAAGTAATACTGAACAATGAAATCTACCGGAATCCAACAACGCGTTTTGCGGGGATCGTTACTCGCTTCGCTTTCACTTCTAGCCATTCTGATGGTGGCGAACTTAGCCGCGGCCCAAGGTACCTTCACGATGCATAGCGACTTGGCCTACGTCAACGACGGAAATCCCGCACATACGTTGGACCTATATATTCCGGATGGTGCGACCGGTCCGATCCCCTTGATCGTTTGGATCCACGGCGGCGGTTGGCAAAGCGGTGATAAATCGCTGGCGCCGAATGGATCGCAACTGCGCTATGCCCGGAACGGCTATGCGGTGGCGAGTCTGAATTACCGGCTCAGCGGTGAAGCGATCTTTCCCGCGCAGATCCACGATTGCAAGGCGGCGATCCGTTGGCTGCGCGCCAACGCCGCGCAATACAATTTGGATGTGAGCCGGTTTGGTTCTTGGGGAAGTTCGGCGGGTGGACATTTGGCGGCGCTGGTCGGAACGTCGAATGATGTGGTCGATATGGAGGGAACGGTCGGTAGTAACTTGACCTTTTCCAGTCGCGTTCAGGCCACGGTCGACTGGTTTGGCCCAACGAATCTATTGCTGATGGATACCCAGCTCAAAGCGCAAGCCGGTTGCGGAAATGGGAATCACGATGCCGCCAATTCGCCGGAATCGTTGCTTATCGGATGCCCGATCCAAACCTGCCCGGCCGCGGTCCAGCGGGCGAATCCGATGACTTATTTCACGATCGACGACCCGCCGTTCTTTATCGAACACGGCACCGCCGATTGCACGGTACCAACGGGTCAAAGTCAGATCTTTCAAAACCTGTTGCAGAGCTTTGGTCATGATTCAAGCATCACGCTGATCGCAACGGCGGGTCATGGTGGGCCACTGTTCATGACCGAGTCGAACATGCTGCTGGTCGATGCCTTTTGGGAAGCGAAGCTGCGTCAGCCGGTCAATCCGTTGGTGAGTACGGTCCAGATCTCTTACAAAAACGCCGCGGTCAATTCGTTCCGGCCCAGCTCGTTAGGCGCGCTTTACCGTATCAAACTGACGGGACTGAATCTTCAAAGCGACTCCAAGGTTTTGATCAATGGTGCGGAGCGCGGCGTCGCGACGACCGGCGCTAATGAGGTGACGGTCAACGGACTGCCCGGACGTATCCCCGCCGCGGGTGAAGTTACCGTTCAACTGCGTAACGCTAACGGAAGATATTCAAATGTAATGCGGGTGGCGATCAGTCCCTAGATGGCTCGTGAAAAAAGCGCCACGTTCTGAATTACAACATCTGCCTTAACGCATCCTGATCTCGGACAGGCGGCCACGCAATCGTTTCGCTTCGTCCCGCGCCGAGTTCCGGGATCGCTCTAAGGTGTAACGGGTCTGCGCCACCTGTTCGCGCTGGATCTCGACCAATCGCTTTTCCGCCTTCAACTGCCGGATCAAGGATTCGCGTTGAACTTCGGGACTGGTCGTTCCCCGCGAGCTGACCACGTTGTCGATATAGTCCGACTGTAGCTTTTCGTCGATCTGGTCCAACCGGAGTTTCAGCTCAGTGTCCTTCTCGGCCAATTGAAGCAGTTGCATTTCCAGATTATCGGCGCGGATTTCCGATTGGGTCACCCGGGACATTATCTCGTCATAGTCACGTTCGTTTTCCAACTGCTTGACGCGGGCTTTAAGGAGAGCAACTTCGGAATTTAGCTCCCGGATCGTGGTCCGCATTTCTTCGGGAGTTGGTTGTTGCGCCTGGCTGACCGTAACCGCGGCCGCCAACGCGATTCCGACCAACAGCGTTCGAATCAAAACTGTGGATGAAATGTGCAAGAACCGTGCGTACCTATTCTTCGCCATGACTTTTGACCTCCAACCAAATCGAGAAACTGTCCCGCGTTGGTAGCCGCGGATTCACACGGATAAGACGGATCTGAATAATGTTGACTCCGGCTCCCGGTCCGGCCGCTTGGGCCCGGCACCCTCCTTTACAGTCGGGTTTCCGCCGTCGGGGAGCACGCGTTATTGTACCCGACACGACCATGCGACCAAACCAATCGCTTTATCGGATTGCCCATAAATGCAAAAGAACCAGAAGCATTTAACTGGTTCAACCCGCTTTGGTTCCAATTTGATGGTCCTCTGTTTTGAAATTAACCAAAGTGGACAAGTTGTTCGACGGCGGCTGCGCGGCTGCGCCGTCGCGGGGGCGTAGCCATATAGAAACGTCTCGGCGAGGCAAAGCCGTCGCCGCACGTAGAGTGGCTGAGCCGCAAAAGCCGGCGGTCACTGCCGGTGGTACGGATCACTTTTCCCGTATGGATCCAATTCATTTAATTTGCGATGAATCACCCGGGGACATTGCTTGATTGAAAAGCCGGCGGCCAGACTTCAATGCCGCCCGCACCCGTTCGGTCCCGTTTTGCCCGGCATCCGCCGTCATTGTCCGCTACCGTTGGGCGGTTTGACGGGCGCGGGTTTGGCGCTCGGATCGCCGGTGGGCGGCGGGGCGTGGTCCACGTTTGCCCGAGGTCCCAGCAACTTCGTCAACACCGGCTTTAACGCGTCGGCCCAAACCTGATAACCCTTCACGTCTAGATGCAGTTGGTCCGGATCCGTCATGCCCGGATACAAAATGCCGTCCTTATCGGCTAGTTGAGCATTTAGATCAAGAAACCTGATCGATTTGTCATTGGCGAATTTGGCGATCCGTTGGTTGATACCGTTAATGATCGGCATGACGGCCAGGTTGTCGTTCCGCGGTGTGATCGCCATCAAAATGAGCTTCGCGCGCGGTGCCTTTTTCCGGCACAGATCGATGATCGCCTTAATGCCGCGAACGGTGTCGGCGATCCGCGGATCGGCGGCGGGGTCAGATGCGGCGGCCGGCGATTGATTGCCCACGTTGTTGGTTCCGGCCATCAATACGATCACTTTGGGCTTAACTCCATCCAGTTCCCCATTCTGCAGCCGCCAGAGGATATTCTGCGTCTTATCGCCGCCCCAACCGAAATCGGCGGCGTTCCACCCGTGAAAATTCTCGCGCCAATTGGTCAGGAAGTGGCGGTATTTTTCGTCGGTCGCACCCCAACGCCGCGTGATCGAATCGCCCAGGAAATAGAGGTCGATCCGGCCTTGCTTGGCCTTGGCTAAGAGCTGCTGGTGGGCCAACCTTGAATTTTGATCCGCGCGAGGCGCCGGTACATCCGCCGCCTCGGCGATCGCGGGTTTTTCGTTTTTCAGTTTTGGTTCTTGGCTCGCGATATTGGTTTCCAACGAAGCGTGTCCGATCGGTCCGGCAATCGGAAGAACCAGCGCGATCGCGATCACGCACCTGCGGGAGAACGTATTATTCATTTCGGATCCCGGAACGGACAACAACCTAAATTAATTCAAGACTCGAACATTCTGCGGATGTCATCCGGCGCCGTCAATACCCAGTCGCGGCCAATTACAGTAGGGCGCTCCACATTCAAACGGTTTCCGTTGATCCAAACCGAACTCATCGTGTGGTCGACAAGCAAAAGTAGGGCGTACAATTTACTCAATTCTCCTTTTTCCAACCGGTCTGTTGGTTGTGAAGAGCAGGCTAAAATGTACGCTAACTTCAGTTTGCCGGCGTTTCGTAGGGGGCAATTCACCGTAGGGTATTCATGTCGTAACACCGGCCCTGGGACCCTCAACCAACCTCCCCCCAAAGTCCGGAGAGCCGTACTACGACCAAACACTAACTCGGTTGGAGGAACAACCTTGGTCCGATCACGGGGATCTCGCGCCGGTGAATGACAATAACGGTTAGGCTGCAGACGAAGACGGCCAGGGCCAACGCGAATAACTCACCATTGTCGCCGACCGCGGTTAGTCTGATTCCGAGCATCGTCAAATGGGCGAACAACGCGCCGCAGATGGTTCCCAGCGAAAGAAGCGCGCCGTAAATCGAAGTGCGCGGAAACAGGATCAACAGCGACGCGAACAGCTCGACCACGCCGGAACCGATCCGGCCCCACGGTTCCGCGCCCAAGGTCGAAAAGATGTATACCGATTCCTTTGCACCGGTGAATTTAAAGAAAAGTGTTTGTAACAGGATCACGGCGACGACAATGCGCAGGATCCAATCAAGTACTCGTAAAAGTTTCGCTAACTGCATGAAAATACTCTCCTGTGATCTAACCTTCGAATATCGGGGGCGCGGTAGAATCCGCCGCCACTTCCATTGGTCGGAGATCCGGCCGATTCCTTTCATCGATCGGGCGATATTTTTCGAGCACCCGTTGGATCAAGGTGCGAAGCCTGGCCGGTTCAAAGCCGCGGGCGCGATTCTGCGCCCCGATCGCGAACGCAATGCGCCATTGTTCGAAAAGCACTCGATAGGCGGTGAACAACGAATTCTTCGGGTCATAGATGTTGGTGGCCTCGGAGGTAACGCCGTTGAGTTCGACGATCTTGAAGTTTCGCCCTTGCTGAAGATCGCTCAGGGATGGAGTACGTACGTCAAAACGTCCGAAGTAGAATCCTTTGAATCCACGCGCGAGCTGGTCGATAGCTTGCTCCAGAGCGGCGGTCTTTAATTCCGTCCCGTCCAGAAATATGCTGCCGCGGCAGTGGGTGCCGATCTCGACCAAGGGAACCGATTCCCCAAGCACGGGAATGTCTAACAGTTGGTCCCGCTGTGCCTCGAAATATGCCCCGGCCAAACAGACCGCTCGTTCGTCTTTCAGGATCAATTCCTCGCGAGTACTCCGTCCGTCGCCGGTGACCGCCGGGAATAGTTTTTTCGTGATCGAAAATATCTCGCCG
>JBDSEC010000451.1:0-5971 GCA_039920205.1 Pyrinomonadaceae bacterium | reverse complement strand
CAAAACAGGCCGGTTTTTCAGGTGCCCGTCGATTCCGTTCCGGGTCTGACATCGCGCGTAACCTACTTTTCTTCCCCATCCCCGATTCCCTAACCCCCAAAAACGGCGCTCCGCGCCCCTTGGCACGCTTCGTGCATTACATATTATCGGCAAGTACGGATTTTACATCGTGACCCGCCGCCATCACTTCTCTGCGCGCCGCTTGCCGCTGCGCCAGCTACCTACCGTGCGATCCATCAGTGTTCCCCCCCTAATATGAACCCGGTCAGAAATGACCGGGTTCTCCCGCGTTTACAGGCCTTTTCTGACGGTTTCTTGGCGGTCGAGCTTCCCAATGTTGAATGCAAACGTTTTTCTGGAACGAATCTTTCAAATTCGATCGGAGCGTCGCATATAGACAATTCGACAGAAAGTGTCACCAGTCGCCTGACAATTTCTGTCGCTTTGGTATGGACCGATAGACGTTTTCAGTCAATCCGACAGACCGGTCGGTCATTTCTGTCAATCAGACTGGCAAATTCAATCAAATTGATATTCGACATTTGTACTACCCGATTTCTGGAAGTAGCTACTTTTTACAAATCCCAAGTTTGAAACTTCCATGCCATCTTTCGACATTGGACACCGGGATCAAGCGCCTTCTTTGTCGAGCAATCTAACTTTGCTAGACTGCCCGATGTGCCGAAACGTATAGCGTCAATTCCAATTGGTCTGCGCCGCCTTCACGCGAAGCTTCCGGACCGGGTCGGACTGGGCTTGGCGCTGCTGACGGCGGTGGTGCTGATCCTCTCGTTTCCGGATTTCGACCTGGCCTCGTTGGCTTGGGTTGCGTTGGTTCCGTTGCTTTACGCCGTTGTCTATCGTTCGCCGACCGGCCTAGGGGCGTTGGTGCTAGGTTGGATCGCGGGTATCGTCTACTTGATCGGGACCTGCTACTGGTTGACCTACGCCATGATCCACTACGGCGGCATCCCGACGCCCGTCGCGTACTTCCTGCTGGTTCCCCCAGCTATCGGGGTTGGCCTGCTGTACGGAGGCTTTAGCTGGGCCCTGCACCGGCTGGTGGTCCGCTGGGGGCCGGTGGCGGTTTGGGCGAGCCCACTAATTTGGATCGCGGTGGAATGCCTCCGATTCCGCATTTTTGGTCAATTGTGGAACGCCTTGGGGTATAGCCAGGCATTTTACCCGTCGGTTATTCAATCGGCGCGGTGGGGCGGCGTATATGCCGTTAGCGGTCTTATCGTGTTGGTAAACGCGGCGATCGTTTATTGGTCGGGCGGCCGGTCGCGCAACCGTGTGGGCATCGCCCTGACCGCCGGGGCGGCGGTGCTGTTGCTCGGATTGTTGCTATCGGGCCGATCCGTAAATTCACCCATACCCTCGACCCCGGTCGCCGATGTCGTGGCATTGCAGCCCAGCGTCCCGATGGAGCCGGTTAATTCGCTGGCCGAAATGGATGAACTGATGCATCGTCACATTTCGCTGAGTGAACAGCAGCTTTCACGGTTGCCCGCCACGAATCTGCCGCGGCTGGTCATCTGGCCCGAATCACCGATGACTTTTATGTATTCGCGCGACACCCAATTGCGCGAACAGTTGGCGGATTTCGCCATCCGCAACCGCACGTCGCTGCTGATCAATTCACTGGAGCCGGCCGCACCCAATGGAGCGTTCAATTCGGCCATGCTAATCGATCAAAACGGCAAGCTGGTCGGTCAATATGATAAGATTTATCTGTTACCTTTTGGCGAGTTTCTGCCCATTCCGACCTGGGTACCGGGCCGGGACTTGATACCGCCGATCGTCGGCAATTTTACCGCCGGCGAACGATATCCTTTATTGCCGGTCGGTCCGGCCAAAGCTGGTGTGGTGATCTGCTTCGAATCGGCCATACCGAGCCATTCGGCTCGCTTTGCGACCGAAGGGGCGGATATCTTGCTCGAGATCACCAACGACGGTTACTTGGGGCCGACGCCGGTTTTGAAGCAACATCTGACCAACGCGATCTTTCGCGCGGTCGAGAATCAGCGGCCGGTGGTGCGCGCGACCAACACGGGCATCAGCGCGCTGGTCACGGCTCACGGAGAGGTGGTTCAGCCGACCGTTGGCTTTGAGATCACAGCGCGGACATTTCAGATCGAACGCGCGAACTCGCCGCCAACCTTTTACGCGCGGCGGGGCGATATCCTGGCGATCGGCGGCACCATTATTAGTTTGTTGCTTTTGTTGTGGGCGCGCCTTAGCCGGCCCGCCAAAATGGCCGAAGATGTAGATCAAGTGGAAATTGAATAATGACTGATACCCTAACAATTCAGGAGTTGCGCGGATCGCTGGAAGATCTGCGCGCGCGAGTCGACCAGCTCGGGAGGTTTCTTTGATGTTGCCTCGAAACGCGAAGAACTGAATAAGATCGAAGCGCAAGCCAGCGCGCCGGATTTCTGGAACGACCAGGAGGCCGCGCAAGGTCTGCTCCAAACCCGCAGCCGACTGGAACGCGCGATAAATCGACAGGAAGCTTTTGAATCGTCGGTTGCCGATGCAGAAGTGCTGTTGGAATTCGCCGAATCGGACACAGCTTCACAGGAAGAGTTACAGCCGCTGCTGGCGCGACTCACGCATGACGTGGGCACGGCCGAAACTGAAATGCTACTGGGCGGCGAGAACGACGCCTTGAATGCCATCTGCACGATCCATCCGGGCCAGGGCGGCACGGAATCGCAGGATTGGGCCGAGATGCTGCTGCGCATGTATCTGAAATGGGCCGAGCAGCGCGGATTTAAGACCGAGATCCTCGACCTGCAACCCGGCGAAGAAGCGGGCATAAAGAGTGTAACGTTCCGCGTCGAAGGCGAGTACGCTTACGGCCTGCTTTCGGCCGAGGCGGGCGTTCATCGGTTAGTTCGGATCTCGCCCTTCGATCAGGCCGCGCGCCGCCATACGTCGTTCGCTTCCCTGTTTGTCTCGCCCGAGATCGACGAAAATATCGAAGTCGAGATCAACGACAAGGATCTGCGGGTCGATACCTATCGCGCGACCGGCGCGGGCGGTCAGCATATCAACACGACCGATAGCGCCGTGCGCATAACCCATCTCCCGACCAACATCGTGGTGCAGTGTCAGAACCAACGGTCGCAGCATCAGAATCGCGCCGTTGCGATGCAAGTGCTTCGCTCGCGCCTTTACGAGCTGGAATTAGACAAGCGCAAAGCGGAAACCGCCGTCTTGGAGGCAAGCAAACAGGATAATTCGTTTGGCTCGCAGATACGCAATTATGTATTGGCGCCTTATCGACTGGTCAAAGACACTCGTACAAAGTTCGAGAGCGGCAACCCCGACGCCGTGCTAAATGGCGACATCGACGATTTTATCAAGGAATTTTTGCTGGCGCGGCGGGCCGCGTAAGGTAATATGGTGGGCGAATTTGCATCGGCCTAACGGAGCGAGATGGCAACGACCGGAGTAGACACCAAACTGAATCCCGCAACGATGAAGAATTCGCTGCGCAACGAGATCGTGGCGATCGCTCTGTTCGCGCTCAGCGCTTTGCTGACGCTCTGTCTGCTTTCTTTCAATCCCAACGACAGTTCCTGGAATGCGGCGAGCCCCGCGGCCACGCGCAATCTGATCGGTACGGTCGGGTCGAATGTCGCGTCGACGTTGTTACAGGCATTCGGCTTGGCGGCGTATCTATTTCCCCTACTTATTTTGTTGGTAGCCTGGCGGCGGTTTCGGGTGCGCCGGATCCAGGCGCCGCTGTGGCGCATTGCTGGACTAGCACTGTTAGTGGTATGCGCCTCGGCAACGTTGGCGCTGCTAAGTGTGCGACCGATCTTTGATGGAAGTGTTAAGCCCGGAGGGATGTTGGGCTCCTTGATCTCGAGCGTGCTTTCAAGCGGGCTGAACACCGTGGGGGCGAGCATTCTGCTGGCCACAGTGGCCGCGATCGGCCTATTGTTGGCGACCAACTTCTCGTTCGCGCGGATGTACGAAGCCCTTCGTCGCCGTGGCGAGGCGCGCGAAGCCTCGTCCGGCGAAGCGCTGGCGCCCAGTTTGTGGGCCCGATTCAAGGCCTGGCGGGAAGCGCGCAAAGCTCGATTGGAGGAGCGGCGAGCCGAAGCGATCGCATTGAGATCCGAGCGCGAGGCCGCGAAGGCGGCCGAAGAGGCGTTGCTTGCCTTGCCGCAGGAAGATCGCGTTAAGGCGTTTCTGGACGACGCCGAGGCCAAGCATACGCGTACGGTTACGGCCGATCCGGCGACGGCGGCAGTTGGCGCCAACGGCGCGGCGGAACGAGCCAAGGCAAACGGAACTTCGGTGGGATCGCGGCTTGGCACGACCCCCAAAGCCCAAAATGGCGGCGAAGCTGGCAGCGGCGATCTGGTCGCGGAGATGATCCGTACCGCGGAGGTCGTCCGCTCGGAACCCGGTCAAGAAGCTACGGCTGAAACCGTTGCGCCTGCGCCCAAAGGACGGCGGGCACCGATCATCTCGGTCAATAGTGAATTCCGTTTGCCCAAGATGGAGTTTTTGAATTCACCGCCGCCGCATAACGAGCAGGCGGATGAAGAGTTGTTAGAGATCGCCACTCGCGTTGCTGAGAAGTGCCAAGAGTTCAACGTCAAAGGACAGATCAAACATATTTGCCCTGGGCCGGTGGTCACGACCTATGAGTTCAAACCCGATCCGGGCGTGAAATATTCGCGGGTGACCGGTCTGGTCGACGACCTTTGCTTGGCGCTGAAGGCCGAGTCGATCCGGATCGACCGCATGCCCGGCAAATCGCATGTTGGTATCGAGGTGCCGAATCCACTGCGTGAAACGATCTACTTGCGCGAAGTGTTAGAATCGCGCGCGTTCCGCGAGTCTTCGTCGAAACTGACGATCGCGTTAGGAAAAACGATCGATGGATTGAATTACGTCGCCGATCTGGCGCGGATGCCTCACCTGCTGATCGCGGGCGCGACGGGGACGGGAAAATCTGTGGGCGTGAATTCGCTATTGGTTTCTATCCTCTACAAGGCGCGGCCGGATGAGGTGAAGTTCATCCTGGTCGATCCAAAGCGGCTGGAACTTGGTTTGTACGCTGACATCCCGCATCTGGCGACGCCGATCATTACCGACCCGAAAAAGGCAGCGAATGCCCTAAAATGGGCCGTTCGCGAGATGGAGAAGCGATATAAGGATCTGGCCGGTTGGGCCGTGCGCAACATTGACGGTTTTAATGTCGAGGTGATGCGAAAAAATGCGGTTGAGGATTACGACGAATCAGGCGAACCGCATCGTACGCTTCCCTATATCGTGATCATCATCGACGAGTTGGCCGACTTGATGATGACCTCGGGCCGTGAGGTTGAAGAGTCGATCACGCGTTTGGCCCAGATGGCCCGCGCGGTCGGGATCCATTTGGTGCTGGCGACCCAGCGGCCTTCGGTTGATGTCATCACGGGTTTGATCAAGGCGAACTTCCCTTCGCGCATCTCGTTCCGCGTTTCCTCCAAGGTCGATTCGCGCACCATCATCGACGCGAACGGCGCCGAACAATTGCTGGGACGCGGCGATATGCTGTTCCTGCCGCCGGGGACTTCGCGACTTATCCGTGTCCATGGTGCCTTCGTGGACGAAGCCGAGATCATTAAGATCGTTTCGGATATTAAGCTTCAGAGCGCGCCGGCTTATGACGAAACCATCACGCAAAGCGATGACGAAGCGCTCGGGTTGGAAGATACGGGCGGCGGCGACCGCGACGAGTTATTCGAAGACGCACTGCGCATCTGCGTGGAAATGAAGCGCGCCTCGACCTCGGTACTCCAACGACGGTTGCGGGTCGGTTACGGCCGCGCGGCGGCGATCCTCGACCGCTTTGAACGCGAGGGCCTGATCGGACAAGCCGACGGCGCCCGCCCGCGGCCAGTGCTTGGACGTGCGTATGAAATGGTCGGCGAGTGGGATGAGCAGGCGGCGAGTCAGTGAC
>JBDSEC010000450.1:0-8207 GCA_039920205.1 Pyrinomonadaceae bacterium | reverse complement strand
TCAATTGGGCCTGTATTGGTTGATCATTAACGAAACCCCTCCCATTAGGTAGTGTGTAAATGAAGAACCTGAACCTCAAGATCCTGCAGGTGGAGGATTCGGAACGCGACGCCGCACTATTAGCGCGGCACCTGACCCGTGCGGGATACGAGCTGGACGTGACGCGAGTGGAAACGGCCGAAACCATGCGGGCGGCACTTTTTAGCGCGCAGTGGGACCTCATCCTATGCGATTACTCGATGCCCAAGTTTGACGCGCTCTCGGCTCTGGCGGTTTTAAGATCCAGCGGCTTCGATATCCCTTTGATCATCATTTCGGGCACGATCGGTGAAGAAGTTGCCGTACGTGCGATGGTGGCGGGCGCAAGTGACTATCTGATGAAGGATAGTTTGGCGCGATTGGTACCGGCCATTGAGCGTGAAACCCAAGAAGCCGAAAATCGCCGTGCCGGCAAGCGCGCCGAGGAAGAACTCCGGTGGGCCGAAGAAAAGTATCGCAGCATCTTTGAGAACGCGATCGAAGGAATTTTCCAATCCGCGGTCGATGGCCGGCTACTTTCCGCCAATCCGGCGTTGTCCCGTCTGCTGGGTTTCGACTCGGCGGAAGAATTGATCGCGGGTCGCACTAACCTGGCCGATCAGCATTATGTCGATCCCGCGATGCGCGAGGTTCTGCTCGGATTACTGCAAAAGCATGGTGTGGTGGCGGGTTTTGAATGTGAGATCTATCGCCGGGATGGTTCGTCGATCTGGGTGATCGAGAACATTCGTGCCATCCGCGACCAGCAGGGAAAGCTGGCCCATTTCGAAGGCTCGATCAAGGACATAACCCAGGCGAAACTTGCCGAGCAGCAACTGCGGATACAGGCGGCGGCACTGCAGGCGGCCGCCAACGCCATTGTCATCACCGACATGAAAGGCCAGGTCTCGTGGGTAAATCATGCGTTTTCGGTCATGACTGGCTACGCGCCCGACGAGGTGATCGGCGGCAATCCGCGGATCTTGAAATCGGGCGTGCATGATCAGGCGTTCTATCACGAGCTTTGGCAGACCGTCCTTCGGGGACAAGTTTGGCACGGCGAAATATTCAATCGCCGCAAGGACGGCACGGTCTATCCCGAGGAAATGACCATCACCCCAGTGAAAAATGGGGCCGGCGAGATCCTGAACTTTGTCGCCATCAAACAAGACATTACCGAGCGCAAGCGCGCCGAAGCACAGCGCGCTGAATTCGCCGCGGAGATCGACGAAAACCGTCGGCGTTTGGATAACATTGTCGCCCGCGTGCCCGGGGTGGTATGGGAGGTCTCCGCAGAACCAAATTCCACACATCAGCGGGTGACATTTGTCAGCGAGTATGTCGAGCAGCTTACGGGATATAGCGTCGAGGAGTGGCTGGCATCGACCAATTTTTGGTTTTCGATCGTACATCCCGACGATCAGGAACGCGCGATGCGGGATTCGGCGGCGAGTATGCTCAACGGGAACGAAGCCAGAATGGAATACCGCTGGATCCGCAAAGATGGACATATCATCTGGGTCGAATCGAATTTCGCGGTGATCAATGATGAGGGAGGCCAGCCGGCCGGCTTGCGCGGGGTAACGATCGATGTTACCGAACGCAAGCACGCTGAACAGGCATTACAGCTAAGCGAAGAGCGCTTTCGTGAATTGATCGAAAACGCCCACGACATAATTTATACGCACGACCTGCGGGGAAACTACACCTCGGTAAATCAAATGGGCCAGCGGATCACCGGCTATGGCCACGACGAAGCGTTGCGGATGAATATGCTGGACGTAGTGGCGCCGGAAAGTCGCGAATATGCCAAGCAAATGCTCGCCCGAAAATTAGCCGGCGAAGATGTTACGACCTACGAGCTCGAGATCATCTCAAAAGCGGGAAAGCGGATCCCGGTCGAAGTGAATACTCGCGTCATATTTGAAAACGGCCGGCCGGCCGGCGTTCAGGGGATCGCCCGCGACGTTACCGATCGCAAAAGCCTGGAGGCCCAACTTCGCCAGGCACAAAAAATGGAAGCGATCGGTCAATTGGCCGGCGGCGTCGCCCACGACTTTAATAATTTGTTGACCGCGATCAATGGATACAGCGATCTGGCGATCAGAACATTGCAGCCCCAAGACCCTCTGCGTCACAACCTAGAAGAGATCAAAAAGGCCGGAACGCGTGCCGCTGGTCTGACCCGTCAGTTGCTCGCCTTTAGCCGTAAGCAGGTGCTTCAGCCCAAGGTGTTGAGCCTAAATTCGATCGTAACGGACCTCGAAAAAATGCTTCATCGTTTGATCGGCGAAGATGTGGAATTGCGCGTTATCCTCGAACCTGAACTGGGAAATGCTAAGGCCGATCCCGGGCAGATCGAGCAGGTCATCATGAACCTGGCGATCAACGCGCGTGATGCGATGCCGACGGGCGGAAAACTCACCATCGAAACCCAAAACATTGAACTTGATGAGGATTACGTAAGACAGCACGTCGCCGTAGAACCAGGTCCATACGTCATCTTAGCGGTCAGCGATACGGGGATCGGGATGGATGCCGAAACCGCGAAGCGTATTTTCGAACCCTTCTTTACCACCAAAGAGGTCGGCCGCGGGACCGGCCTTGGTCTTTCGACAGTGTACGGCATCATCAAACAATCGAACGGAAGTATTTGGGTTTACAGTGAACCCGGGCGCGGCACGACCTTCAAAGTTTATCTACCCCGCATCGAAGATAGTGCTGAAGAGTATAAGCGTGTTGACGACCTCGAAGAGGTCTTGGCCGGCAACGAAACCATCCTGTTGATCGAGGACGACGACACTTTGCGGCGACTCGCCACCGAGGTCCTACTGAGCTATGGATACAAAGTACTGGATGCGGCCAACGGCGGTGCGGCGCTGCTCATTTGTGAGCGGCATCCGGACGCGATCGAATTGTTGATCACCGATGTGATCATGCCCGAGATGAATGGAGTTGAGGCCGCGGAACGACTAGGTAAGATACGGCCGGACATGAAAGTCCTATTTATGTCGGGTTATACCAGTAATTCGGTGGTCCACCAGGGAGTTTTCGAGTCGGACATGAACTTCATTCAAAAGCCGTTCTCACCCGCCGACCTGGCGCGCAAGATCCGAAGTGTTCTAGACGAAAAGAAGTGAAAGGCGGTGAATACGTATTGGTCATCAGCCGGGGCGCGGACGACTTGCCCGCAGGTTACGGAGCCACGAACAGAAGTGAAAGCGTCCAACGCAGATTGAAGGCTTTCGGGTGTTTAGTATCCTCCCCACCAGCGGGCGGGTCATCAGCCGGGGCGCGGGCGACTCGCCCGCAGGTTACGGAGCCACGGTCAGAAGTGAAAGCGTCCAACGCAGATTGAAGGCTTTCCCTGGCTAGCCTCTGCATCAGCGGGCGGGTCGCCCGCGCCTCAGGCCAACGTCGCCTGCGTTAGGGTCAACTGATCGGCGGCGGCTTCTTGCAGAATGCGCCCGCATCCCAATACGTAATCTTGACTTTTGTGGCCCATAGGTTCACGGTTGATAGTAGAAAGTAGTAGTACCCCCCCGAAGTTCCTCCAGACTTCGACGAACTTAAAACTATGGGCACCAACGAAGCGGTACGCACGGCCGTGCTGGCTTCAGAGATCCGCTATCGGCGGCTCTTTGAAACTGCGCGCGATGGCATCCTTATCCTGGACGCAGTGACGCGAAAGATCACGGATGCGAATCCGTTCATGGTCGAATTGCTGGGTTACTCCCACGCGGAGTTTATCGGCAAGGAACTATGGGAGATCGGTCTGCTTAAGGACGAGGAAGCCAGCAAGGCCGCTTTCGCCGAGTTGCAGGAATGCGGATATATTCGCTATGCGGATCTGCCACTCGAAACCAAATCCGGTGTTCGCCGCGAGCTTGAATTTGTCAGCAATGTTTACACCGAGGGTGACCGCCAGGTCATCCAATGCAACATTCGCGATATTACTGAAAGCAAGCGTGCCGAAACGCAGTACCGTACCCTTTTCGACTACGCCCCGGACGGGATCGTCATCGCCGATCAACAGAGCGTTTACACCGATGCGAACGCCAGCATATGCGCGATGCTCGGCTATAACTACGACGAACTGGTAGGTCTGCATGCTTCGGATATCGTAGTCGCGTCCGAGACCCAGTACATTGAACCGGCCTTGAGTGAGATCCTTACCGGAGCCCATTATCATCGCGAGTGGCAGTTCCGACGTAAGAACGGGTCGGTCTTCGACGCCGAGGTGATCGCGACGATGATGCCGGGCGGGAATCTGCTCGCCATGATCCGGGACATCACCGAACGCCGGCAAGCTGAGACCAAAGTTCACCTTTTGACGGAAGAATTGGAACAGCGTGTGGCCGAACGCACGGCACAGCTCGAAGCCGTAAACCTGGAACTGGAATCATTTTCATACTCCGTGTCGCATGATCTGCGCGCACCGCTTCGCCACATAAATGGCTTTAGTCAAGCCTTATTGGAGGATCACGCCGACAACTTGGATGACGAGGGCAAGGGCTACTTACAGGAAGTCCGGAACGCCAGCCAGGAGATGGCGCAATTGATCGACGACATCCTCGAGCTCGCCCGCGTAACGCGGAAAGAGATGCACCGCGAGTTGGTCGACCTCAGCGCGTTGGCCAGTGAAGTGATCGCTGAGTTACAAAAACACGAGCGCGGCCGTCAAGTTACCACCCATATTCAGGCCGGACTAACCACGCCGGGCGATCACCGCCTGCTCAAGATCACGCTGAATAATCTGTTAGGAAATGCCTGGAAATTTACTTCCAACCAGGCCGCGGCCGAGATCTATTTTGGTCAGGAAGAGCGAGACGGACGCTCGGTGTATTTTGTTCGGGATAACGGCGCGGGATTTGATATGGCGTACGTCAGTAAGCTATTCGGCGCCTTCCAAAGGCTCCACACCGCGAGTGAATTCGAAGGCACGGGTGTGGGTCTCGCGATCGTGCAACGCATTATCCATCGTCATGGCGGCCGCGTCTGGGCCGAAGGGGCCAGGGGGCAGGGCGCGAACTTTTATTTTACTTTGGCCGAAGGCACGGAAGACCGAAATGGAAACTAAGATCATTTTGCTCGTTGAAGATAATCCGCGTGACGAGGCCCTGACCCTACGCGCGTTGAAAAAAAGCAACATCATGAACACCGTGGTGGTGGTGCGAGACGGGGTCGAAGCGATCGACTATCTTTTTGGTACGGGCGCGTACGCCGGCCGCGATCTCACGCTAATGCCCCAACTGGTCATGTTAGATCTTAAGCTTCCCAAAGTGGACGGCTTGCAGGTGCTGAAAAAGATCCGCGAAGATGAAAGAACGAATCGACTGCCGGTGGTGATCTTCACTTCTTCGAGCGAAGAAGAGGACGTCCTTACCAGCTATAAACTCGGCGCTAACAGTTATGTCCGCAAACCGGTGGACTTCGATCAATTCTTGGAGGCCACCAGACAAGTGGGCCTTTATTGGTTGGTGATCAACCAATCCGTTCCGCGCATTTAGAAGGAACATACTGAAACAAAAACTTAAAGTATTACACGTCGAAGATTCCGCACGGGATTCCACCTTGATCCAGCGCCATCTCTCCCGCGCGGGCTATGACCTGGTCGCGCGTCGCGTAGAAACTCCGGTCGCGATGAGGACCGAGTTGACGGCCGAGGCCTGGGATCTTATCCTCTGCGACTATTCCATGCCCAACTTCAGCGCTCCCAGTGCTTTAGCGCTCGTCAAAGATATCGGTTTAGATATCCCCTTTATTGTGATCTCCGGGACGATCGGCGAAGACGCAGCAGTTCAAGCAATGCGGGGGGGCGCACACGATTATCTGATGAAAGGTAATCTTACGCGCCTGGTCCCGGCCATTGAACGAGAGGTGAACGAATGGGAAAACCGCCGTGCCTGCCGAAAAGCCGAACACGACCTCCGTATTAGTGAAGCTCAATATCGTCGATTACTAGACACCACCTATGAGGGCGTTTGGATCTCGAACGCCGAGGCCCGCACCACTTATGTTAATCAGCGTTTCAGCGAAATGGTGGGCGCAAGCCAGGATCAGATAATCGGACGCGAAACGTTGGATTTTGTCGCCGAATCGGCGCGTCCAGATTTCCAGAAGCGGATCAAAAGTCGATCAGCCGGGGTTAAGGAGCAGTACGACCTTTGTTTACGCCGCCGGGACGGATCCGATCTGTGGGTGATCGTCTCCGCCACGCCCATCTTGAACGACGATGGTGTTTTCATCGGTTCGCTGTGCATGCTGACCGACATTACCGAGCGAAAGGCCGTCGAACAAGCGTTGCAAAAAACCCAAGAGCGCTATCGTGATCTGGTCGAAAACGCGCAGGATATCATTTATACCCTGGACCTGACCGGCCATTTCACCTCGGTAAACCTGGTCGGCGAACAACTGACCGGATACTCGCGTGACGAGATCATTGGAATGAATCTGACCACCGCGATCTTGCCGGAACAGTTGGCGCTGGTTTATGAAATGATAGCGCGAAAGGTCGCGGGCGAATCGATAAGTCCCTACCAGGTAGAGTTGATCGCCAAAGACGGCCATCTGATATCGGTCGAGGTCAATACGCGGGTCATTCGCGAGAACGGCGTGGCGGTCGGAGTGCAGGGGATCGCCCGCGATGTCGGCGAACGCAACCTGGCCGAGGCGGCGTTGCGGGCCAGCGAAGACCGCTACCGCGACTTGGTCGAAAATGCTCACGATATCATTTACACGCACGACCTCGAGGGTAATTACACTTCGGTAAATTTAGCCGGCGAACGGATCACCGGGTATACCGCCGCCGAATCGATGCGGCTGAATATCGCCGACATGATCGCGCCCGAGCAATTGGAGGAGACGCGTCAACGGATCGCGCGCAAGCTCGCGGGCGAGAAGATCACCTCCTTCGAATTCGACATCATTCACCAGGACGGTCACCGGGTTCCGATCGAAGTCAATACCCGGATCATTCGCGAAAATGGGGTACCCGTTGGGATCCAGGGAATCGCTCGTGACATCACCGGCCGCAAGCTGACCGAAGCATCGTTACGGGAAAGCGAGGACCGGTATCGCGACCTGGTCGAAAATAGCCACGACCTGATCTGTACCCATGACCTGCAGGGCCGAGTACTCTCGGTCAATGCCGCGGCGATAAAACTCCTGGGCTACGAAGGAGAACTGCTCATTGGCAGAAATATTCGCGAGATCCTGTTGCCAGAATTTCGCGATGGCTTTGATGATTTCCTCGCCGAAGTTCAACTCCACGGCGTCGCCCGCGGAATCATGTCGGTTCGCACCAAGACCGGTGAAATACGCCTCTGGGATTTCACCAACACGTTGCGCACTGAAGGATTACCGGCTCCCATCGTACGGGGGATGGCCCACGATGTGACCGAGCAAATGCGTGCCGAGGCGGCGCAGAAAAAGAGTGAGATCTATTTCCGTTCGTTGATCGAGAACTCGACCGATATGGTGTCGATCTTTGATGCGCGAATGACGAGATGCTACACCAGCCCATCCGTCGAGCGCATTTTGGGCTACACGCCGGAAGAGTTGCTCGGACAAGAAGGGTTTGCCCTGGTGCATCCCGATGAAGTTTCAGCGATCCGCCGGCTCTTCAGCGATAGACTTAAGGATCCGCAGTTGGTCACCACGTCTGAGTTTCACTTGCGGCACAAAGACGGTAGTTGGCGCCTGATGGAAGGCGTCGCTCGCAACCTGCTCGACGATCCGGCCGTGAGGGGGGTCGTGATCAATGCACGCGACATCACCGACCGTAAAGCGGTGGAACTGGCGTTGCTGAAGACGGAGGAGAAATACCGCGGTATTTTTGAAAACGCGGTCGAGGGTATTTACCAGTCAACTCCGGAGGGACATTTCATCACCGCCAATCCCGCCCTGGCACGTATGTTGGGTTACGAATCCGAAGCCGAGTTGTTGGCCGACCGCACTGACATCGATCGGCAACATTACGTCGATCCGGTTAGCCGCGCGAAATTTAAGCAACACTTGGACGAGAAGGAAGAAGTACAAGGCTTCGAACAGCAAGTCTATTGCAAGGACGGTTCGAAGATCTGGACCCGGGAGAATGTACGTGTCGTTCATGACGAAACCGGCCCGGGCCTCACCTACGAAGGTACCATTGAAGACATCACTGAACGCAAAGTCGCCGAGGAGGAAAT
>JBDSEC010000449.1:0-4060 GCA_039920205.1 Pyrinomonadaceae bacterium | reverse complement strand
TGCAGTCGGCGCCGCGCTGTTTGAAGATCCCGCACTGAAGATAAATGACGAATCGGCCCCGCCCGAAGTGTTGTGGTTCCTGGGTCGCCGCGGGGTGGAAGCGTACGACAAACTATCCGCAATACCTGCCGTTTCACAGGCTTTTCCTGAAGCCGGCACATACATACTGCGCGACGCGGATCTTTACCTGCTCTTCAATACCAGCAGCAGCGGCGTCAACGGGCGCGGCTCGCATGGCCACAATGACGCCTTGAGCCTAGAAATTTCCGCCGGCGGAACCCCTTTCTTGGTCGATCCGGGTACCTATATTTATTCCGCTGATTGGGACGAGCGTCATAGATTTCGTTCGACGGCATATCACTCGACCGTCATCGTCGACGAGGCAGAGCAGAACACAACCGATCCCAACTTGCCCTTTGTCATTGGGGACGATGCGAGTCCGCGAGTAATAAGTTGCGACTTTACGCTCGAGCGCGATCTAGTCGTCGCCGAACACCACGGCTATGCGCGCCTATCCGATCCGGTGATCCATCGACGCACTGTTGAATTCAATAAGGTTGATCGTTACTGGTTGGTCTCCGACACAATGACCGGCGCGGGCCGACATCAATTCGATCTCTATTTTCACTTTGCGCCCAAGTTGCAGGTTGAATTGGTCGATTCCAGCGCAGTGCGGGCACGCGACGAAGATACCTGTAATGCGTTGCTTATCATCGCGCTGGAGGAGATCGACGTCCCCACCTTAGAACCTCGATTTTCCTCGCGCGACTATGGCACGAAATCCCCTTCGATCGCGGCGCGATGGTCGACAACTACCGACGCGCCGATCATCCAGCGTTTCGCCATCTTACCCATCGGCACGAACGACGACGAAGCCTCACGTCGTTCCGTGATTGACGGTTTGCGGCTCGACACCCCGACCCCGTAAACTAGAACGTCAGCAGAAAACTAGTCTGGAATTGACCTGGTACTGCTTTTTACTAACATCTGACATTCAGCATCTGACATCTTTCTTTTTATGTGCGGAATCGTAGGCATCTGGGAATATGGCGCAAGCGTGGGCCGCGTCGATCGGGCGTTGATCGACCGCATGCGCGACACGATGCCACACCGTGGACCGGATGATGTCGGGTCGTTGATCTTTGATGAAGGCCGGGGCGGTTTTGGACATCGCCGTCTTTCGATCGTGGATCTTTCCAGCGCTGGCCATCAGCCAATGCACGGCTGCACCGACCAGGTGTGGCTAACCTTCAATGGCGAAATTTATAACCACCAGACCCTGCGCGAAGGACTGCTCAAGACCGGTCACAAATACGCGTCGCATTGCGATACGGAAACGATCCTGCATCTCTATGAAGAACGCGGATTGGATCTCGTGCATGACTTGGAAGGTGATTACGCGTTCGGAATTTGGGACGCCGGGCGCGAACGCCTGACCTTGATCCGCGACCGGATCGGGGTCAAGCCACTTTACTTCTATCACGCCGAAGGACGGTTGATCTTCGCGTCCGAGATCAAGGCGATTCTTGAGCACCCCGCCGTGACAGCGGACGTGGACGAAGCCGCGCTTTACCACTATCTCTCGTTCTTGACCACGCCCGCCCCCACGACGCTTTTCAAGAATATTCAGAAGCTGCCGGCCGGGCATATGCTTTATGTCGAGCGCGACGGAGCCTTACACGTGGAGCAATATTGGGATGCCTTGCCGCCCGTGGACGCGCCGGAACGGAGCGCCGACGAGCATCGCGCCGAGATCATGCGATTACTGCGCAGTTCGATCACCAAACGGATGATGTCAGATGTGCCGTTTGGCGTATTCCTTTCTGGCGGAGTCGATTCGTCAGCAAATGTGGCACTAATGGCCGAACAGATGGACCGTCCGGTACAGACCTTCACCGTCGGCTTTAAGGATCAGGAATATCTGAACGAGATGGAGGCGGCGCAGCGGATCGCCACGCGATTTAACACCAACCATCACGAGGTGATGATCGACGAATCGCACCTGCGCGACTTTCTGCCGCAACTGATCTTTCACCAAGACGAACCGATCGCCGATCCGGTATGTATCCCCCTCTATTACGTTTCAAAGCTGGCGCGCGACAACGGTACGATCGTGGTCCAGGTGGGCGAGGGCGCGGACGAGATCTTCAGTGGATATTCGAATTATGTACGGAATCTGCGGATCTACGAAAATTTCTGGCGACATGCCGAGCGCGTTCCCGCGGTGATGCGCCGTGCGGCCAGCGCCGTCGCGCGGCCCGCGTTGGAAGCCACCGGACGCAAGCGCGCGGCGATCGAACTGATCCGCCGCTTGGGCGCTGACGAGCCGCTATTCTGGGGCGGCGCCGTGGTATACGACGAAACGTTCAAACCGCGTGTCCTTTCACCCCGGATGCGGGCCAAGTTCAGTAAGGTCTCGTCCTTGTCGGCGATCACGCCATATTTGGAACAGTTGGAAAACGAACGGCCGAACGCGGATTTTCTACAGCAGATGACTTACCTTGAATTGAAACTGCGACTGCCCGAACTGTTACTAATGCGTGTGGATAAAATAACAATGGCGACGTCGATCGAGGCACGCGTCCCCTTTCTAGACCACCATCTGGTCGAATACGCGTTGGGTATCCCACGATCGTTGAAGGTGCAGGGCGACATTGGCAAGCACATATTGAAGAGTGCGCTGGAACCGATTCTGCCGCACGATCTGCTCTACAGTACCAAGCGCGGTTTCGGCGCACCCATCCGTGAATGGTTCCGCGCCGACCTGGGCGAATGGTTCGACGCCCACCTGTTGAACTCACCCATGCGCAAGCGCGATTTCTTCGACTACCAATTCGTCGCGCAACTGCTGGACCAACACCGGCGCGGCGTGAAGGATTGGAGCTTCCACTTGTGGGCGCTGCTAAATGTCAGCTTGTGGTACGAGCGGTGGATCGAAGGAACAATTCTCTGACTAACACGTATGGCATTTCATAGGGTTCACTTGGTGATTTGTGTGTAATGCAGAGGATCGCGCATGCTTGGCCGTCTTTTCCCCAAAACCGTCGATAATCGTTTCCGCGGCTATCGGGTCGCTCTTTGGCTATATGTTCTGCTCGTGTTTTCGAAGATAGGGACCGCGCTTTTACATATTCTTTCCCCCGATGGCGGCGCCCAATCGATCTCGACTATTCCACTTAACGCTTATCCGGCCGGTGCGGCCCAAAACATTATCGCGCTTTTTGCGCGAATGGGAATGGTGCAACTCCTGCTTGGTTCGGTCTTTGTTGTGGTGTTGCTCCGCTATCGCGCTTTGATACCGCTGATGTATGGGTTGATGGTCCTTAGCTATTTGGGTGACCGGATGGCCGGCTATTTCAAGCCGCTGGTGTTGGGTGGAATTTCCGGCGCGGCCGCCCCGGCGATGCTATTCATGGCAGCAACCGTGCTCGGCCTGGTTCTGTCGTTGACGGGTCGGGGTTACGATTTCGGCCAGCCTTCAGCCGCTCCGCCGATGCCGCAGAAATAACGCCAGCGACCGGTCCAGCGGTTCGCTCGTATCCAACTCGCAATAATCTACCCCAGCCAGCAAGAATTCCTGACGGTAAAGTTTGCACGAAGCGTCCAAGCGTTCGCGGTATTCGTGTCGGATGGTGTCCGCGTCCGCCACCAGTACCTGGCCGGTTTCCAGATCACGAAACTCAAACACACCGCTTCCGCTCAATTCTTTCTCGGCTAGATCCAGAAGATGAAAAATTATCAGATCGTGTCCGGCGCGCCGCACGCGGGCCACCGCGTCAACTATCTCGCCCGGTTCGCCATAAAGGTCCGAGATCAAGATCGCCAAGCCCCGCCGGCGCCACCCTTCTGCCTCGTGCAATAACGCCGCGCCGATGTTCGCGGTCCCCCGGGCTTCGATCTTTTCCAGCATACCCAATAGCGAATGCAGATGACGCTGTCCGCCGCGCGTGGGCAGTCGATCGCCGCCGGCTGCGTTTAAACAAACTAACCCGACCCGGTCGTTTTGCCGTAACGCGAGATAGGCCAACGAAGCTGTTAGGTATTTCGCATAGTCGAGTTT
>JBDSEC010000448.1:0-8028 GCA_039920205.1 Pyrinomonadaceae bacterium | reverse complement strand
ACACGATCGCGTCCTTCAGCAGCCGCGGACCGATCACGCAGGACGGAAGCAATCGCACCAAGCCTGACATTTCCGCGCCGGGAACCAGTACGCGTTCTTCGACGCGATCCAGCACGACGGCTTTTGCATCGCTCAGCGGCACTTCGATGGCCACGCCCCACGTCGCCGGTGCGGTCGCATTGCTCTGGTCGGCCCAGCCGGGATTGATCAACAAGATCGATCAGACCGAAACGATCTTGAATAATTCGACGGTCCATTTGACCTCGGCCCTATGCAGCAGTGTCGCCGGTATTTTCCCCAACAACACCTTTGGCTATGGCCGGTTGGATATTCGTTCCGCCGTCGATGTCGCGCTGCGTTTTGCTGCGCGTCCCTTTGATATGAACGGCGACGGCAAGACGGACTTTGCCGTATTTCGTCCAAATGGCGACGGAGCGAATCATGGCATTTGGTACATTCTGAACGGCGCCAACAATAGCACGGCGCAGCAGACCTTTGGCAATAGTACGGATATTCCCGCACCGGGCGATTACAACGGTGACGGCGTGACAGATATTGCTGTCTTTCGTCCTGCTAGCGGCGGCTGGTATATCTCGCGTGGATCGGCCCAGAATTTCGATTTTTTCCAGTGGGGGATCAATGGCGATATTCCCGCGCCGGGCGATTACGACCATGATGGCATTACCGATATCGCGGTCTTCCGTCCCTCGGATGGTGGTTGGTATATTCGGCAAAGCTCGAATGGCGGATTTCTGGCCAAGTCGTTTGGCACGGCCGGCGACGTGCCGGTCCCGGGTGACTTTGACGGCGACGGCAACACGGACGTAGCGGTATTCCGGCCCTCGACCGGCGCCTGGTACGTTCTGCGCAGCGCGGACAATTCTTTCTTTGGCGTATTCTGGGGCGCCACCGGCGACAAACCAGTGCAGGGCTATTATGACGCCGACGCGAAAATGGATGTTGCAGTGTTCCGGCCTTCGACCGGCGCTTGGTACATCCTGAAGAGCACGACCAATTATTCTGCCGCCGATTCGTTCGGCTGGGGAACGACGGGCGATATCCCGGTTCCTGGCGATTACGAGGCGGATGGTAAATACGACATCGGCGTGTTTCGACCCAGCACCGGCGAGTGGTTCATCCGCCGGAGTTCGAACGGGACGCTATTGAGCGCTCAATGGGGCCAAAACGGAGACAAGCCGGCGCAAACGGCGTTCGTACCCTAGGGCGTTTTCGTTGTCGCTGCAAAAAATTAACCTTTAGCGGTCTTCGCTTCAGGCGGACATAGACGTGGGTACTCCCTTGGGCACTTTCGCGGTCCGCATTCTCTTCCCGGCTGTACCTACCACTGATCTAGGAGTGAGGTTACCTATGAGAAAATATGTTGTCGCGGGGATCTTCACCGTCGCGTTTATTCTTTCCGGATTCCTGATCGCGCCCACGCATGCGCAATTGGGCGGGTATCGATCGATCGAAGTGGATGATGCCACCGCAGTTGCGGCCGCCAACTTCGCCGTTAGTAAGGAAGAGGAGACGACGGAAGGCATCGAGCTGGCCGAGATCCTTAAGGCCGAGCGTCAGTCCGTGGCCGGCGCGAATTATCGTTTGTGCCTGCGGGTCAAACTCGGCGAGGATACGCAGGAAGTGCAGGCCATCGTTAACCTGAACTTGCAGGGCGTATATAGTTTGACCAGTTGGACGCCCAAGGATTGCGACGGAAGTTAGCCAAAGCGATCGGTTCGGCTATATGGAGATCTCCAGAGATACCAAAATCAGATCTAAAAACAAAGAGGCGACCGGGAACGGTCGCCTTTTTCATTGTCGCCCTGGCTTTTTCGCGTAAATTTGAGCAAGTTCAGAAATGATTCGGTAAGTGCCGGTTTGGGATTTGCCACGAACTGGACAGTGATAACGTGGCGACAGAGCCGCGTCGCGCCGGCGTCCTCCGCCCCCTATCGCGCTCGATGGAAAGGCACGCCAAGAATGGACCAACCCCAACCGTGTTACGCCAGGTGTTTCGGCAGCGATCAGATTTGTCCAGATTTGTTTGACGGCGCGTCGAAAGGCTCGTAGTATTCTCCTCTTCGCCCCATTTGGGAAGTTTGTGAAGATCCGGCCTCTGAATAAGTTAAACCAGCGCCCCAACCGTAAATGCCAGGGAATACACGCCGAGAAATAGGTGAATCGTGTAACGTTGTCTGCATATTTTGCGGATATGACGGCGAGCTTGACGAAAAAGGGGGGATCATGAATTCGCAGATCCTGATGATCGACGGTGATGAACGGTACTGTGGCCAGGTTCGTGACTATCTGTCACCGTTCGGGTTTGAAGTAACGGCAATTTACAACGGGGCCGATGGGTTGGACACGATCAAGTTACGTACGTTTGACGCGGTCTTTCTGGATGCACGGGTGCCGGGTTTGGACGGGTTTTCCGTGTTAAGAGCGGTTCGGACATTTTCCGATGTTCCCATTCTTATGCTGGCGGCCGGTGAAGACGAGGCAGATCGAATTGTCGGCCTGGAAGTTGGCGCAGATGATTATCTGCCGAAGTCACTTTCCACTCGCGAGTTGCTCGCCCGGCTCCGTGCCGTTACGCGGCGATCCAAACCGCAAGCGCGGTCGGTGGCGAATTCCACGGATTCAACACGATCGATACGTATCGAATTAAGCTCCCGGCAGGTTACCAAAGACGGCCGGGCGTTAGCGATAACGTCTTTAGAATTTGATCTTTTGGTTTGCCTGGCGCGTTCGGCTGGTCGCGTAATAACGCGTGATCAGATCCTTGATGAGATATCCGGCCGCAACTACGACGTTTTTGACCGGTCGATCGATGTTCATGTTTGCGCTTTGCGCAAAAAATTAGGCGACGACCCGAAGAACCCGCAATACATCAAAACGGTTAGGTCGGTCGGGTACATCTTGGTACCCAACATACATCTAAATTAACGACGAAAAAAGTCGGTGAGGGTGCCGTGGAAAAGATCGACCGCTTAACTATCGCTTAACAAATCTTTACATCTCAAAATAATCCTCGACCTGCGAACTGCTACGATGCCGACCTGAAATTCCATTTTCGATCTACCCTGCCCCCAACCCACTGTTTGTTCAAAGCGACACTTAACCGGAGGATTATTGTGAAGACCCTAAAGCTCGTCGTTGTTGTGTTCGCCCTGCTAGGCTTAGCCGCCTCGCTAATGACCAAGAACTCGGTTCAAAGTCAAAACTTCCAGAACTCCGCCGTCGACCAAGTCAGACGTGATAGGTTTCGACATAACGGAGTCGTCCAGACTGAAGTTCCGGGCAAGACTAATGTTACAAGCCCCTCGGTCATTGCGGCCGAAGCGCCGACCGGGTTCGATAACCTGACCAATGGTTTTCTGCTCCAGGGGCCAGCCTTCGATACAATCGACGAGGATACGGTCGTGGCCGGGGCCTCGTTCAACGACAACCGATTCATTTTCGAAGAATTTGAAACTATCGATGATGGGTTGGGACCGACCTATAACGCGCAGAGTTGCCGGGAATGCCATCAAAACGTAGTCACCGGCAGTGGAAGCCAGATCACCGAGCAGAGAACCGGCCGCACGTCGAATGGTGAGTTTTTCGAATCGCTGGGCGGCTCGCTGATCCACTCGCGCGCGACCGATGCCAAGATCGTCGAACTGGTCGCTGACGGTGACAATACGCGAACCTTCCGCATGTCGCTGAGCACGCTCGGCGACGGATTCATTGAATCGATATCCAACCAAACGATCCTTGCGATCCGCGCCAATCAACCCGTCAATATGCGCGGAAATGCGGTCGTGGTGCCCGTACTAGAGGGCAACGGAGACGGCCGGATCGGTAGATTCGGTTGGAAAGCCCAGCATGCGAGCCTATTTTCTTTTTCGGCCGATGCCTATTTGAATGAAATGGGCATCACGACTCCCACATTGCCCGAAGAGAACACTTCGAGCGGACTTTTTGTCGGATTTGGATCAGCCTTCGACCCCGTGCCGGAGCCCGAGGACGACGGTGAGGATGTGTCCGCCTTTGCCGATTTTATGCGCGCGACCAAAGCGCCGCCTCGAGGCCCGGTCACCGCGACCGCGGCGAACGGCGAGTTGGTATTCAATCAATTGAACTGTAATGTTTGCCACGTCGCATCAATTACGACCGCGCCCGCTGGTACGGTCATCAATGCCGGCGCCTTTACCGTTCCGGTTGCGCTGGGCGACAAGGTCATTCACCCATTTAGCGATCTTCTACTGCACAACATCGGTACCGGCGATGGTATTCCGATCTTACCCATTGCCGCGTTTGAAGATACGACTAACCAGATTCGCACGCCCCCGCTATGGGGGTTGCGGACGCGAAACCGATTGATGCACGACGGTCTTTCGTTTACGTTGACCGAAGCGATCCAGCGTCATCGCGGTCAAGCGACGCAATCGTCAAATGGTTTCGCGAGTTTGAGTCAGCTAAACAAAAACCGTTTGCTGGCGTTTCTCAAGTCGCTTTAATCCGGGACGTGTTCGGGTCGGCTGGTGCACTCTGAGTCCGACCTCTAGTTCGTTGTGGTTAACCGATCCGCGCGGGAGCGAGCCAAGCCTTCCCCGCGCGGTCCGGTTTGATGGGATACCGAAATGATCAGGAATCGGTAACCGTGCAGGCGTGCTTCGCCCCGACATTTCTCGCTCGTTGCCTGTGTCACAACGGGCTCGGACGGAAAAATCCGTTATAATCCCACCATGAGAAAGTTTTTCTGCCTCGCTATCTGTCTGCTTTTCATGGTGCAGGTTCCAAGTTCGGCTCCAGGCCAGACTACGGCCGCCAAGCACCGACCTACAGTGGGCTTGGTTCTGAGCGGCGGCGGCGCCCGCGGGTTTGCCCATATCGGTGTACTCAAGGTACTTGAAGAAAACCATATCCCGGTCGATTACATTGGCGGGACTAGCATGGGTGCGCTGGTCGGCGCCATGTATGCAATGGGTAAGACCCCGGCCGAGATTGAAGCCATGGTTGGTCCCCTGGATTGGAATGAGTTGATCCAGGGTACCGTAGAATTTGACCGGCTTTCGTTCCGGCGTAAAGAAGATCGCCGAAACATTCCCGCGCCCGTGACGCTAAAAGGTCAGATCAATGACTTGAACCTGCCGAATGCGCTCAATTCCGGTCACGAAATAGGTTTGCTGTTTGACCGCGTAACCTTGCCCTATGCCGGGGTCACCAATTTTGACGATCTCCCGATCCCGTTCCGCGCGGTAGGAACGGATATGGTCAAGGGGGAAGCGGTCACCTTGAAAAGTGGATCTTTGGCGCGATCCTTGCGCGCCACCATGTCGATCCCCGGGGTTTTTGCCCCCGTCGAGATCGACGGTCGGATCCTATCGGATGGGGGATTGGTCAACAACATCCCGACCGATGTGGTCAAGGCGATGGGCGCCGATATTCTGATCGTCGTTAACATCGAAACCCAACTGGGTAACCGCGAATCTTTGGATAGTCTGCCAGGTGTGTTGGCCCAGACGATCAATATTGCCTCGGCGGACAACTCGCGGCGTAGTTTGCGCCAAGCTAACATCATCATCTCGCCCGATCTGGGTGCCTATTCGGCTGCCAGTTTTGGGGACAGTCAGAAGATCATTCAACTTGGCTACCAGGGTGCCGAACAAAATGTGGCGCTGCTAAAGTCGCTGTCATTGAACGACGCGGAATGGGAACAGCATCTCGCGTCACGTCGCGCCCGTTTGCGGTCAGACACGCCGCCGGTTCCGACGCTTTTGGCGGTGGAAGGGAACGATCCGAATTCAACCCGCATCATCAACGAAAAACTCGGGAACAAATACACCGGCCAGCCTTTGGATGAAACTAAACAGGCTCAATTGGCGCGTGAGCTTTCAGAACTGACGGGCACCGGACGATTCGAAGCTATTGATTACCGGTTGGTGGTGAAAGACGGTCAGACCACATTGCTGGTCAGCCCCAACGTGATCCGCGAAGTGCCGAACAAACCGACCCGGCTAGAACTCGGCTTGGACGTAAATAGCGTCGAGGCCGATAACGTCAATTTCAATTTCCTGGCGCGGCTAACCTTTTTTGATATTGGCAAGTACGGTTCCGAATGGCGCAACGATATGCGTTTTGGTTCGAACGCCTATTTGGCGACCGAATATTACCGGCCCCTCGGCGACACCAAGTTCTTCATCGCCCCGCGAGCCTCGTATGAACGGCGCCGCGTAAATTTGTTTGGCGATGGTAACCGGTTGGCCGAATACACCGGCCAGTCCAGTCAGATCGGTGTCGACCTGGGAATTGCCTTTAATGCCCGCAGTGAGTTGCGGGCGGGTTATACCCTGGGTTATCAAAAGATCTCGCGTCGGGTTGGTGACCCACTATTGCCGAACTTGAAGGGCAAATTCAGCACGGTGGTCGCGCGCTGGACCTTCGATAGTTTGGACAAAGCCCAAGTTCCCACTCGCGGGATCTACAATACCACGACGCTAAACTATTATTTTGACAGCCCGGGAGCGACGGGCAATTTTACGCAAGCGGAAACGCGCCTGCGGGCCTTCGTCCCCTACCGCCAGCGCAATATTCTGTTTGCTTTTGGCGGTGGCGGGACTTCGTTCAGCAGCACCGCACCGCCGTTGCAGCAGTTCACCTTGGGTGGTCCGTTCCGCCTGGGCGGTTATGGTTACGAGGAATTTCGCGCCAGCAACTATGCGCAGGCCGGCGTCGGTTTTCTGCACAACCCGCGGATCATTCCCACTTTCTTGGGCGGCAAGACTTACGTCGGCGTTTGGTACGAAGGCGGAAGCGCGTTTGAACGGTTTGGTAGCGCCGAATATCTGCAAAGCGTGTCGTTGGGTACCATTATCGAAACACCGGTCGGGCCGGTCTTTGTGGGCGGCAGCGTCAACCAGGATGGACATGGACGTTTCTACTTTTCCTTTGGCCGGGTGTTTAAATAGTCGAAAGGTGATGGGTGGAGGAGCAAACAGGCAATGGATGTGGCGGTGGTCTTGGCGGCATTTGGTATGGGTATTGTGGCCGGATTGCGTTCGTTGACCGCGCCGGCCGTGGTTTGTTGGACGGTTTTCGTGGGTTGGATGAGTCTGGCGGGAACGCCCTTCGCGTTTTTGGGCTCGCGGTTTACGTTGGCGATCGTGACGGTGCTGGCACTAGGTGAATTTATTGGCGACAAATTACCCAAAACACCGAAACGTACCGCCCGTGGGCCATTGCTTACTCGATGTTTAATGGGCGGATTATCCGGCGGTAGTATTTGCGCCGCTGCGCGGCAACCAGTTTCGGTGGGTGTTTTTGTTGGTATCGTCGGCGCGATCTTGGGCGCCTTTAGCGGCTATGAGATCCGCCGCCGATTGGTCAAGCGCTTGGGTGTCAAGGATATGTACATCGCGATCGCCGAAGATCTGATCGCGATCGGATTGGCCATCGTTTTTGTTAGGATCGGGTAATCGGAAGAAGTAGACAGTAGACAGAAGTCAGTAGCCAGTAGAAGAACGCTTCGCGCGGCACCCGGAACCTTCTGGCTAACGGCAAATGGCTAATAGCTAACCGCTTCTCTCCGTCGCGCCTACGCCGCTTTGCTGGTCAACATTCGCAGCATCATTCGTACCTGTGGCGGGGTGAAGGGTTTGGGAAGAAAAACACTCGCGCCCGCCGCGACGCTGTCATTCCAGACCTTTGGGTCCTGTTCAGCGCTGATCATGCCGATCGGGATGCGCCGGAGCCGATCGTCGGCCTTCATGTAAAGGATCAGATCCAAACCCTCCATATGGGGCATCATCATGTCAAAAATAGCCGCCGCAAAATTCTGATCTACTTGCAGCGTTTGCAGAGCCTGACGGCCGTCGGAAACCGCGACTACCTCATAATCATCCGATTCAATTATCGCGGTGACCAAGCGCAAGGTCATGGCATCGTCGTCGGCCACCAAGACGCGGCGGTGATTGGCCAAGTCGGGCGCCGGGCCCGCATCCGGCGCTGCCGCGGGCGTCTCCCAATCGCCGGGGTCACCCCCGT
>JBDSEC010000447.1:0-7665 GCA_039920205.1 Pyrinomonadaceae bacterium | reverse complement strand
CCGCTCCCGGTTCTGACCGGACGAACAAGAACCCAGTCGCAACCGCTCCCGGTTCTGACCGGACGAACAAGAACCCAGTCGCTACCGCTCCCGGTTCTGACAGAACGCACAACCACCGAATCAGCGTTCTAGCCGTAGTGTCGGTTCTTATTATTTATGGGTGTATCGCAAGCGCGCAATCTTTGCCAACCGCGCCTCGGGTCTTTTTGTTGAATGGTCAGTTCCTGCAACAGAACAAACGACAACTGTTGAACCCCGGTGAAGCGGGAACACTTCGGCCCGCCTTAGTAAAACTCGAAAGTGATGCGCAAAAGGCGTTGGGTATCCCAGCGCTTTCGATCACTGCCAAAACTGCGTTGCCGCCGAGCGGCGACAAGCATGACTATTTGAGCCAGGCTCCTTACTGGTGGCCCAATCCGGATAAACCGACCGGTCTCCCGTATATCCGACGTGACGGCGAAACCAACCCCGAGATCAAGCAGATCCCCGACCACGCCGTGCTGGACCAAATGATCAACGCTGTCATCACGCTCGCCGCCGCATATTATTTCACCGGCAAGGAAGCCTATGCGGCCAAAGCCGCCGAAATTCTTCGGGGGTGGTTTCTCGATCCCAAGACCAAGATGAATCCGAACCTGGAATTTGCCCAGGCCATTCCGGGCGTAAATACGGGCCGCGGCATCGGGATCATCGAGACGCGAAATCTTCCCTACGTGATCGACGCGATCGGCCTGCTAAATGGTTCCCGACCATGGGGCGCGGCCGATCAGGCGGGAATCCAGAGTTGGTTTGTGAAGTTTCTGGCCTGGTTGACCGAAAGCCCCAACGGCCGGGACGAAAGTGACGAGAAGAACAACCACGGTACTTTTTACGATGTGCAGGTCGTTGCCTACTCGCTGTTCACCGGGAAGACCGAGGCGGCCAAAAAGGCACTCGAATCGGCCAAGAAGATCCGCATCGTTGAACAGCTCGAACCTGATGGCCGGCAGCCGTTAGAGCTGGCCCGCACCAAATCCTGGAATTACAGCAACATGAACCTCGAGGGTTTGCTGATGCTGGCAGCCTTGGGTGAGAGCGCCGGTGTTGACTTGTGGAACTATAAAGCGGCGGACGGCCGGAGCATCCGCCGTGCGATCGACTTTCTTTTCCCCTTCGCGCTTAACCCAAAGACCTGGACCTATAAACAGATCGAAACATTTACGCCCGAACGATTATTCGCCTCGGTGCGGGTTGCGGCACGAAGTTACCGCGACGCGGCTTTCGCGAAAATGATGTCATCCCTTCCAGCTTTGCCGTCGGACGATAGGGCCCAACTTCTAGGCCATTGAACCCGGCCACTGATTAACAAAAACCAGAAAATACCTAAACAGACATGTATAGAAAAACTTATTACGCGACTGACCCGCTTTCAATTGAAGGCGCCTCGAACGAGGTGCTGGATTCCCGCTACTTGATTAACGAATTATTCGCGGATGGCGAGCTTCGGTTGAACTATCTGCATTACGAGCGGTTTGTGATCGGCGGTGCGGCGCCCAGTTCCGCTCCCGTCTCGCTGCCGATGCAGGAAGAGCCCGCCTCGGCCAAAGGCAAGGCCTTTCTCGAGCGGCGCGAAATGGGAGCGGTCAACGTTGGAACCGCCGCCGGTGCTATCACGGTTGATGGCGAGCGGTTCGAGCTCCAGCCAAAAGATGGCCTTTACATTCCGATGGGTTCGGAAAGTGTGACCTTTGAATCTGCGGATGCGGCCAACCCGACGCGCTTCTATTTGGCATCGACGCCAGCTCATGCGCGATTTACGGTCAAGCACATTTCGATCGACCAAGCGGTGCCGTTGGAACTCGGTTCGACCGAAACCGCGAATGAACGAACGGTCTATCAATACGTGGTTCCGGCCGTCTGTCCGTCCTCGCAACTGCTGTTGGGCTTGACGGTTTTAAAGCCTGGCAGCGTCTGGAATACTTGCCCGCCGCATCTGCACGACCGGCGGTCCGAGGTCTATTTCTACTTCGACCTTAAGGAAGGCCAACGGATCATGCACTTCATGGGTGAACCGGAAAGTCTGCGCCATTTGGTCATCGCCGATGGCCAATCGGTGGTGTCGCCGCCGTGGTCTATCCACATGGGCGTCGGAACGACGAACTACGCGTTCATCTGGGCGATGGGTGGCGAGAATTTGGACTACACCGATATGAATGTTCTGGATCTCTGTCAGCTCAGGTAGAAGTAGTCAGTAGCTGAGGTCGGCGTAAGAATTGTCACCAGCGGCGGTCAGTGAACCCAAAGTTACCCATTTGGGCCACAACCAAACTTTGTCTGATTTGGCTTCCGGCTCCCACTCTCTTTGGGAGATGGGGGTTGGGGGGAGAGGGTCAGAAGGATGACGATAGAGTTTTTATTTTTTTGATCCGGAGCCCGCGAAGCGGGCGGCAGAAGTCACTATCTTTCGCGACTGATCGGTGGTGATTTGCCGCCAATTTGCCAATGTAAAAGTGAAGGGGCAACAGCGGAAGCGTGCTGCGACAGCTTTCATTATTTTTTCGCGAGGGCGCGACAGAATTGAACTTCGGGCCGCCCGCTTCGCGGGCTCCGGACACTTCAATAATGAGGATTTGTCGCCATCCTTCGGACCCTCTCCCCCCAACCCCCTTCTCCCAAAGGGAGAGGGGGAGCAAGAAAGAACGCAACAGTTTGGTTGCGGCCCGAACGGGCTGCGCTGTGCTCGCCGTGCGCTCTGGGATGCAGTTTTGTATTTGCCAATATGCTTAAAAAGATTTCCTGCGCAATGGGATTAATTGTCGCTATAGTTCTACAGACCGCGGGACCCGCGCTGGCGCAAGATCGCGGCGATGATTTGACCGACAGCGCGGCGTATTTTAAAAGCGCCGTGCGCCGACCCGCGCCAAAGGCCGACCATTCTGCTGCGATCGAAAGACTTTTGGCCCAGATGACGGTCGAAGAAAAGGTCGGCCAGATGACCCAGTTGACCATCGACATGGTCACGTCGGGCAAGGACCAGAAGGTAGAGATCGATCCCGCGAAGCTGGAAAAAGCCGTGGTCAAGTATGGCGTCGGTTCGGTCTTGAATGTGACGAATCAAGCGCTGACGTTGGACCACTGGCATCGCATTATCGGACCGATCCAGACCGCGGCGCAGCGGACGCGGCTAAAGATCCCGGTTATCTATGGCGTCGATTCCATTCACGGCGCGAACTATGTGCAGGGCGCGACCTTGTTTCCGCAAGAATTGGGAATGGCCGCGACCTGGAATCCAGTATTGATGCAGCGCGGGGCTGAGATCGCGGCGAAAGAAACGCGCGCGGCGGGCATCCCCTGGAGTTTTTCTCCAGTGTTAGATGTCGGGCGCAACGCGATGTGGCCGCGATTATGGGAAACCTTTGGCGAGGATCCGTATTTGGTGACGGTGATGGGAACCGCCTTCGTTCGAGGTTTGGAAGGTCAGGATGTCAGCAGCGACGAACATGTCGCGTCGAGTTTGAAGCATTACGTGGGTTATAGCTTTCCGCTTAATGGCCGCGACCGGACGCCGGCCTATATTCCGGAACCGGCACTGCGGGAATTCTTCCTGCCGCCGTTCGCCGCCGCCGTCAAAGCGGGCGCGCGCACGGTGATGGTCAACTCGGCCGAGCTCAACGGAGTGCCGGGTCATATCAACAAACACTTGTTAACCGATGTGCTCAAGAACGAATTGGGCTTTGATGGCTTTATCGTCACCGATTGGGAGGACATCAAAAGGCTGGTCACCCAATGGCACGTCGCAGCCACTGAGAAAGAAGCCACGCGGCTTTGCATCATGGCCGGTGTCGATATGAGCATGGTGCCATTGAGCTACAGCTTTAGCGACGATCTGATCGAATTGGTAAAGGAAAAGCAGGTACCGATGTCGCGCATCGACGATGCCGTGCGGCGGATCCTGCGCGTTAAGTTCGAGCTTGGTCTGTTCGAAAACGCGGTGCCGGATCCGTCGTTGCGCGGGAACTTCGGCCGGGCCGAATATCCCGCCGTTGCGTTACAGGCGGCGCATGAATCGATCACGCTGCTGCAAAACAAAAATCAGATCCTGCCCTTGACGAAGGACCAGAAGATCTTGATCACGGGACCAACGGCTGATTCGATGATCTCGTTGAATAACGGCTGGACCTACGTTTGGCAGGGTTCAGAACCAACGCTTTATCCGAAGGACAAGCCAACTATTCAGGCGGCGATCGCCGAAAAATTGGGCGCGGCGAAGGTGACGTTTGTGCCCGGTACGCGGATCGTTCGCAAAGCGGGCTCGGCATCGAACAACAACCCGACCAACATCGATGAAGAAGTCGATATTTCGGCAGCAGTGGCTGCCGCCCAGGCGGCCGACACGGTCGTGGTTTGTCTGGGTGAAGGTTCGTATACCGAGCATCCCGGTAACATTGCCGATCTGACCTTGCCGGAGGTTCAGCTCAAGTTAGCCGAAGCGATGATCGCCACCCGTAAACCCGTAGTGTTGGTCCTGGTCGAAGGCCGTCCGCGGATCATCAGTCGCATCGCCGACAAGGTTGACGGCATCGTGATGGCGTACAACCCGGGTAACGAAGGCGGCTGCGCGCTCGCCGATGTGCTGTTTGGCGATTACAACCCGGACGGAAAATTGCCGATCACCTATCCGCGCACGCCGGGATATTTTCCGACCTACGACACGCAACCCTTTGGCGACTTCGCAGCGGGCGATACGTTCAGCCCGCAGTGGAAGTTCGGGAGGGGACTTAGCTACACCACGTTCGCGTATAGCGATCTAGAGTTGTCGGCGAAGGCGATCGGAGCTAACGAAAAGCTGACCGTTTCATTCCGCATCACCAATACTGGAAAGCGCTCCGGTAAGGAGACCGCCATCCTTTATCTGCGTGACGAAGTAGCAACCATGACGCCGCCCGCTAAACGCGTAAAACGATTTGCCAAGTTATTCTTGGAACCCGGCCAATCAAAAACCGTCACGTTCACGCTTGGCCGGAAAGATCTGCAGTTTATTAATTTGGACAATCGCCCGATCGCCGAGCCAGGCAATTTTACGGTCCTGGTCGGCGGCTTGTCCGGTACGTTCACATTAAAGTGAAACGCGGGAGGGGAAGTCAGAACCGGGAGCGGTCGCGACTGGGTTCGTCTTCCGGCGACTAGATCTGATCGACTTTAAATCTGAGGTTGGCGCTTTGTAACGGGAGCAGTCTTCATCGAAGGTAAGAACCCAGTCGCTACCGCTCCCGGTTCTGACCCGTTGACCAACCGATTGGCTATGTCGAAGCGGGACTTTCTCCAGAAACCCCGGAAAGGTGGGGTACGGAAGACCTCGGTTCTGACCAGAGATATATGCAGCCCATGAAGATTCGTTTATTGATCGCAATCTTACTCGCCGTTACCTTCGCCCTTCCGGGCGCGGGGCACACCAGTGACCTCTTCAAACGCAAGACCATCGAAGCGAAGATGCTCTTGGTCGCCCACTGGCAACTCGCGAATCCCAATCACCCGCTTTACGATTGGACCAATGGCGCGTTCTTTGCCGGCGTATTCGCGGCCTACGAGACCACCAAATCACCCGTGCTGATGAAGGCGATGATCGAGATGGGCGACAAGAACGAGTGGAAACCCGGCCCGCGATTCGATCACGCCGACGACATCGTCATCAACCAGACCTATCTAGATCTTTATCGAATCAAGAAGGACAAACGGATGCTGCAACCGACGATCGAAGTCGTCAACCGATTGAAGACCGAAACCGGTCCGGAACTAGCTAAACACGGCATTACCTGGTGGTGGTGCGATGCGCTCTTTATGGCGCCGCCCACATTGGTAAAGTTAAGCCGCATTACCGGAGACCGTTCCTATCTGGAATTGAACGATCGATTGTTTCGCGAGACGTTTGACCTGCTCTACAACCGCGAAGAAAAGCTGTATGCGCGCGACGCATCGTATTTGATCGATGCTAAGGGCGAGGGAAAACGTGAAGCCAACGGTGCCCAGGTTTTTTGGAGCCGAGGGAATGGCTGGGTGGTCGGCGGTTTGGTCCGGTTGTTGAAGGAACTGCCCGCGAAATATCCGCAGCGCGAATTCTATCTAACCCAATACCGCGCCCTGATCGAGCGCGTCGCCGCACTGCAACAAGCGGATGGCCTTTGGCGTTCAAGCTTGCTGGACCCGGCCGCCTATCCCGGGGGCGAGGCGAGCGGCTCTGGATTCTACATCTACGCGATGGCCTGGGGCATCAATAATAAGCTGCTGGATCGGGGTAAGTATTTACCGATCGTGAAGAAGGCCTGGACCGGATTGAACACCTTGGTTCACGAGGATGGGAAGGTCGGCTGGACCCAACCGATCGGCGCCGATCCCCGGCGTAACTTCGGGCCGGACAGTTGGGAGGTCTATGGGGCCGGCGCGTACCTTTTGGCCGGTTCCGAGGTCGTCAAGTTAAAGCTCTGATAGAAAAGCAGATGTCAGATGCTAGATGCCAGATGTCAGAAAAGACTGTCCGTCTAACCCAAGAGGCGAATTGCGCTTATCCGGTGCGAATCGGGCACATTCTTACAACCAGCATCTGAAATCTAGCATCCGACCTCTACTCTTACTGCGCGGCGCCGGGTAACGGTATGTCACCGTTCTGTCCAAACTGATTCGCCACGAACGCGCCGTCCGAACTGCGCAAATAGAACCAAGTGCCGACGGACGGCCGGAATACGCAGACATCGGTTAATCCGTCCTTATCGTAGTCACCCGGCGTGGGCCGATCGCCATTTTGTCCGAACTGCACTTGTTTGAATTGATTGGTCCCACTGGTAAAAATGAACCAATTGCCGTCGCTCGGACGAAACACGGCCAGGTCGCTGCGGCTATCGCCGTCAAAATCGCCGTCGACCGGGATATCGCCGTTCTGTCCCCACTGCGCGGCGGCAAAGGTATTAGTGCCGCTGTTCAGAATGAACCAGCCGCCGCCATTCGGGCGAAAGACGGTCAGATCGGTCGTACCGTCTCCATCGTAATCCGCTGGATGTTTACCGATCGCGCGCGGTTCGCCATAAATGAAATCATCCATCGCCACCACATCAATGCTATTGGTGCCATCAACATTTCCCGCCTGCAAATTCGCATTTCCTAGACGAATGATCACCTTCGCCACGCGTTCGCCGGCATTGAACGAAGTGCCGAGGAAGGTAAGACCATTGCTGGACGTGTTCAAACTTGAACCGGACATCTTGGTGCCCGACACATCATAATATTCGATGAACGTGTTGCTGCCATCCACGTCAAGAAAGACCGCACCGAATCCGCTTACTGTCGCTGGGATCTTGGTGCCCGGCACGAAGAAAAGTATTTCGATCTCGTTGGCGAAGCGCGCGTGAAATATTCGCTCGGAACTAAAGGTCTGAAAAATAGCTGCATAGGTGGCGTCCAAATTGCCAAAGCGAACCACGGTTCCGGAAGCCGCGGACGCGCTTACCCGAAATTGGTGATTACCGCCGATATTGGCGATGGAATGAAAGACCACGCCGCGCGGACTGTTTACATTGAAGAAATTGAACGGAAGGGCATTTGGTTCGGCGAAGTTATCCGGCACGCCATCCCAATTTATCTCGCGCCGGCCGGAAATGAACGAACTGCCGACCCCGTTATTGATTCCACCCAGGT
>JBDSEC010000446.1:0-3599 GCA_039920205.1 Pyrinomonadaceae bacterium | reverse complement strand
GCTGAGCGCTACACCTTCGTCTCGCAACGTCACAATTCTCAACGTTGAATTTTCCGCGACGCGGACAAAGTTGTAGGCGTCGATCTGAATTTCCACGCGGCCATCCGGGCCGGTGATGATTTGATCGCCTTCAACCAAGGGCAGGTTCAAGAGGGCAACTTCAGTGGCATTTGTTTGCGCGCGTCGAAGTTGTACGTCGCCGCTCAGTAAACTGATGCGGGCCACGCGGTTGGTCACGTCTGGTTGGTTTAGATCGATGGTGTCATCGGTTGCCGCTTGCGCACCAAGGGCGCAAAACAACGTGGAAAGCACAACGAGGACTGCTAAGCGGAGAGGTTTTGGCCTACTCATAGCGTTCATGCTCCTTACTAGTCGGGTCGGCGGCCGTCCTCACTTTCAGCCGCGGACTATGTTTTTCTTGTTGGGGGTACTCACCGAGGAGTCGGCAGCGCCGAGGCCACCAGGTTCCTTTGCGCGTCTGTAGAGCAAGGCGCGTACCGGTGAAATTAGTAACGAAGGATTTTCGACTAAGCAGAAATTTTCACAGAATATTGAAGACCAAACAATTTACTGGTCACCATGATGGTTATCGATACCGCCCTTTTGGTGCAGGCCAAGCACTATATGGTGCGTCAATCCTAGAACACGAGTTGTTCCAACAAAACCAACTTCCCCTAGTTAAGAGGCGGTCTTCGACCGCCGGTGTCGCGGTTCCCCAAACAACGGCGGTCAAAGACCGCCTCTTAACGGCTGCTGTTTCGGGCGACGGGTTCGGGCCGCACCCACTGTTCTTCCGCCCGTGACACCGCCGCCAGTTGTCCGCAGGCGGCCAAAATGTCCCGGCCGCGCGGCCGCCGCACATAGGAATCGATACCTTTGCTGGCTAGGATCTGCCGGAACGCAAATATCCGGTCAGCGTCAGATGGTTGATAAGGCAATCCGTCCGCCGGGTTATGCGGGATCAAGTTGATCTTTGCGCGCAAGTTGAAACGGTTCAGCAGGTTCGCCAGCTTGCGTGCGTGGTCGTCGGAATCGTTAACGCCGGCCAACATGACGTATTCAAAGGTGAATCGCTCGCCCGGCTTCAGCGACTTTTCAAACTCTTTACAGGCAGTAAGCAGTTCCGCCAGTGGCCAGCGTTTGTTGATCGGCATCAACACGTCGCGCTGTTCGTCGGTCGGCGCCCCCAAGGAAACTGCCAGATGCGGCCGGTTCGGGGTTTGGGCAAGTTGCTTGATCTTGGGTGCAATGCCGGCGGTCGAAACCGTCACCCGGTTGGGAACGATGTGCAGGCCCGCCGTCGCCGACATCAACTCGAGGGCCTTCATCAATTCATCAAAGTTCAGAAACGGTTCACCAGCACCCATCGCAACCAAGTTGGTGCCATGCGGCGTCGGTTGGCCTGGACCGTAAGCATCGTTCAGCGCCACGATGATCTGTTCGACCATCTCGCCGGCCGTCAGACTGCGCAGCAAGCCGAGTTTGGCGGTCAAGCAGAAATCGCAGGCCAGCGGACATCCCGATTGGGAAGAGAAGCAGATCGTGTCGCGCCGCTCTTCGGGGATGAAGACTGCTTCGACCGGTAAACCATCATGCGTCTTCATTAAATATCGGCGCGTACCGTCGGACGATAGATACCGCGATTGAATCGTGAGCGTAGAAACCGCCGCCGATTCCGCCAAGTGCGAACGGAATGCCAGCGGCAGGTCCGTCATTTCGTCAAAAGAAAGGACGCGCCGCCGGTGAAGCGAATTGAACAGCTGTTTCGCGCGATACGCCGGTTCGCCCAAACCCGCCACGAATTCCGACAATTCCTTCGGCCCGAGGCCCAGTAGATGGGCGGGACGGTTCGCGACGGTGACGGTTGGAATTTCTGCTTCGACGGTGGACATTACTACTTCAAGTCCTTGGCCGTGGCGGGCCGGGTGAAAAAAGCCGGCGGCAATGGTTTGTTAAATTCGACCGTTTTGAAATTGACGCGGCTAAATTGCACGCCGCCGCGATAATGGTCCACGATCAATGGCGCCTGGATGCCGCTGATCTCGACCCATTGGGCCAGGCGATCTTCTTCCTTCGCTTCGTTGCCCTCGCCGTCTTTACGCGTATAGATGACCTTGGCGGGAAAGCCGTCCGGAGTAAATTCAAACTCGGCGGCAAAGCCATCCGGATAAAGCAGCCGCAGCACGTCGTTGCGTTTACCCAACCCCGCTTCGCGCCGGCCGGTATGCTTTAAAGTAGCCCCGGTCGAACGCCAGCCGCCGCGCAAAAGATTTTCGACGCTCGTGCGGATAACGAACCACTGGAAATCCTGCACCTGCGCCGGCTTCATGTCCTTGATCGCCTTGATCGCGCCATCATACGTCCAGCCCGACTGACCGGTGTTGACCTGCACCGTGCGCGCGCCGTTGATCTTGAACTCCGTCCGTTCGTTGTCCGGGTACAATATGTAATCGTTGAACGAGTAGAAACTGAGCGCCGTACCTTCGGCGAACTGGGTGAAGTTCCCGTTGCTAACCACCGAGGTGACGTTCACGTATCTGTCACCGCCAAGCAAGGTGATCGCGCGCTTGATCACGGCCTCGGACTTTTCATCGCCGATATTAGCGGCAAATCCGGTTTGCGCCTTTGTATTGGTGAAAAGGCTGGTGACCAGCGCCGCGAGCATTAGCGCCATTGCCCATCGTTTCGTAAAATTGATATTTGCCATATGCTGCAATCGTAATTTCAGGGTCCCAGGGGAAAACGTTTCTATTTTATCGCATTTAAGTATTTAACAGGAGGTAACAGAGAGAACAGAGAAGTATTTACGTCGACTGATCACATCAACCTTCAAAAATGGGACGCATCAAGAAAGAAAAACGGTCCGATTCTGGCGACGTAAGGGGAATGTCACATCGTCGCCTTTCTCTGTTTTCTCTGTTACCTCCTGTTAGATTCTTTTTCCCGTTTTTGCGAACAGCGCGTTTCTAGAATGCAAAGCGATAGTAACAATACACCAACCGAACAAGTGACCGACTACCGCGAGTCCGGCTTTCCGTTCCTGGACCAGGCCGGTAATCCGTTCCTGATCCGCCGATTCATCAAAGCCGGTTTGGCGGTCGCGGTGTTGGTCCCGGTGATCTTCTGGCTGCGCTTCGGATCGGTCGGTTGGTTCGGTTGGAGCGTCACGGCGTTCCTGGTCGTGATGAGCGAACTGTTCGCGCTGGGTCTCTATTTCGGCGCCAAGCCAAAATTTCACACGCCGGTCGCCGAAAAGGCGGATCGTTGGGACAAGCTAGGCCGATATTGGCTGGTCGCGTGTGCGGGCGGCCCCTTCTTTGGTTGGATCGCGACCAATGCATTTGCTCCGACCGATCGCACCTGGCGTTGGCAATTCGGTTTGCGGATCTTACTGGCGGTCGTGGCGCCCATAGTTACCGCGCTGCCGTTGACGCGATACGCTCGTGGACGATCGGCCCTGATCGCGGTTCCGTTGTTGGTTCTGGTAACGGCGTTGCCGTTAGCGACCGCGTATTGGACCGTGCGTGATTTAATCTTGGGCCCGGTCGTCAGTCGCGCCGAGCTGATCCGGCAACAAGGCAGCTTTGCCTGGACCTGCC
>JBDSEC010000445.1:0-3964 GCA_039920205.1 Pyrinomonadaceae bacterium | reverse complement strand
GGGCACCAATTTGTTTTGATCGAAGGCGTTGCGCACGTAAATGAAGGTCTCCAGAAAGAGGCGTCGGATTGCCGTATCGGACCAGTGTTCGCGCCACCACGAGAGGGGCCGATCTTTCGGCTCGATACCGTCATCGCGCGAGTTCGACGCCGGTTTGAGAATTTGTCCCGCCTGGGCTGGCGGGCGCTTTTCAGCGAGTTTTCGCGCGCACTTAGCCGTTTGCTTGGCAGCGCGCTTACGGGTTGCCGGCATGCGGTTGTTTGCGCTGGATCGCGTCAGGATCGGGCCGTTTGCCCGTTGGACTCAACCGGCGCAGCTCTTGGTCTAACCGCCGTGCTTCCCGTCGCCAGTGGCATTCACGCCGCGCGATGTACACCCGCAACGCGACATCCACTGCCTTGCCCAACACGCCCATCAAAATCGCGACGACGACGGAAGTCAGCACGCCGGTAAAACTGACCGCACCCAAACCCACTATGAATGTCATCGCCACCAACGGGCCGTTGCTTGTGCTGTTTTCCATCGCTTCACCTGATTGATCTCTATCGCTCGGCGTTAGCAACCCTGACTTGGCGGAACGAATCCCTAGCATCCACCTTACAATTAACGCGCACCAGTTCAGAGTTACGTCTTTAGACGTGATGAACGTTCGCCTAAAAGCCACTTACAAATAACGCGCACCAGTTCAGAGTTACGTCTTTAGACGTGAGTTGTTTCCGTCTGCTCACCGCTTACCGCTTACTATCGCCGCAGCGAGCGGCAACCCTACCTTGATCGCCACCTGAACGATCGGGTTATCAAAGAACCGACTCATGCGTCCGCGCGGGGCCAACGTCTCGGCCTGTAATCTCAACAAATGCTCGCCGTTGAACATCGCCTCAAACCGGCCGGATCGTTCGCGTTCAACGGCCGACTGCAAGCCGGCCAACTCCGCATCTTTCTGCGCGAGTGTGAGCGCGGCCTGCAGTCGCTCGATCTCAAAATTCGCTAGGCCCAAATCCTTTTCGGCAACCTCTAACCTGACCTTGCGCTCGGCGATGGTGCGCAACTGCTCATCCGTGACGGCCCGATACTTCACCCCTGCGATCTCCACGACGTACCCGCCATCCGGCGTTGCCTCGACGATCCGGATATCCTGGCCCGCGCTTTGAGTACCGGCTTTAGCCGGCTCCTGAACGCGCGAAGCGCCTTCAAAGCTCCACTCCTTGGACCTGGTAAGTTGCCACGGCGCTTTAGCCCGTGGAGCCGCTTGCGACTCGGGGTGGTTGTTCTGTCGAACGTTTTGGCCACTAGAGAGGCTGACGACGCAACTCATCAGCAGGAGTATTCCGAATAACATCAATCTTCTGTTTAACTTCACCGCGCACCTCGTCTCTCCGTCGTTCCAGTTCCGCGACCTCGGCCTTGATCTCTTCGATCGCCGCCCCCACCTGATCCCGCTGACACTGCAATTGGACCAGCTTGCGCGTGTCCGCCTGTAGCGCCTGCGCTTCACGATCGATCAGCTCTTGCTGGCCCCGGACCCGCTCCCGGTACCGCGCCAGATCCGCCGCATAGTCCGGATCCAACTTCTCCCGGAGCCAATCCATCAGGAATAGAATCAGTTGTTTCATAATAAGAAAGGACTAGCCACAGAGGTCGCAGAGATCACAGAGAGAGATAGGAATTTGGTCATTGATTCATTGGGTGATTGCAATGACCGGAGAATGGTCTTATTTGGCGTCAAAGTAGTTCGACCGAAACTGAACTTCCTTCGCGACAATGAATCAATGATCCAATGACCCAATTCTTAAATCCCCTCTGTGGCTATTCGACTTTGCTTTTGCCGCCCTGAACGCGTTCGGTGAACGCCGCGATCGCTGCGGCAATGCCCAGCGCGATCGCCGCATACTGCGGACGGATCCCGCCCAAGAAGCCCGCCACCGCGGTGCACGCGGCACCGATCAAAGTGAGAATTGCAATAACTCGACTCATAAAATTTGCTCCTTACCCTAGGTTGGTAGTACCGCCCTTCAGGCGGGATTTTCCGGTTGCTTAGCGGCTTTGCCGCCCTATGTGCGGAAAGGCTCGGCCTTTCCAGATGTATCCCTCAATTTTTCTTGGCGGCTACGCCGCCGGTAGTTCATTGATCGCGTCCGGTCGCGCTTCGCGCTCAGACTGCTCACTGCTCACTGCTCACACTTCCACATCCGCGATCGCCGCCTTCGCCATCGCCTTGTACGCCGCGCCGTGGTTATGCAGCTTGGCCATGGTGGCGTCATATACCGCTTGGAATTTGGCGCGATATTCGATGTGCCAACTCTCTTTCACATCGACGCGGTGAGGATTACCGGCAGGCGCGATGAACGTCCATCCGTGAGCTTCGAAGATGGCCCGCACGTCATTTTCATTGAATAGTTGGGAGCCCTTCGGGACACTGTCGGGATGGATCAACGCGGCGAGGTCCAGATCAATGGCGCGTCCTGCTTGGTGCATCGAACCGCCTGCCGGAGGCGAGTACGCCTTCTTTCGTCCGCTGACATAGTCTTGGTGCGCGCGGGCCTGCATGGCCGCGTCGCGATACATATCCGAAACCCGGAAACAACCGCCGCGCCGCTCGACTTCGGCGCGGACGGCGTCCAACGCCGCCGCCGCATCAGGCGTCATTTGCGCCATCCGCGCCGGCAACAAACCGTCTTTAGTCGGATAGATACTTTTGATCGAGAGATGTGTGAGTTTCATGAGATTCCCTTCGTGAAAGAATGGAAGTCGAGCCGTGGTCCGGTGTGAAGGACACAAGCTCCGGTTTGAGTGCTTAGCTCCATAGGAGCGGAATATTTATAGGTGAGTGAGTTTTCAATTAAATTCTCTTAGCTCCGTCAGGAGCGGAACTTTTCGCTCCTACGGAGCGTGGTATTCAATGGGGGCTGGGTCAGTCTATAAATATTCCGCTCCCATGGAGCTTAAGACCGCGCCCACATCGCTACGCTCGTAAATTTTCAACCCCGTCTTGTCGCGTGCCTCAGCACCCGTTCAAGATAGCGGCACTTCACGCGGACCGATACGATGGTTTTTACGATTTTTATAAACTTTACGAAATTTATGATCTTTACGGTTTTTATGATTTTTACGGTTTGGTCACGTGCACCACGTGAAGCGTGCGCGAATTGAGTTGTCAGCCCGCGCCGGGGCGTTGTAAGGTGGGTTTCTCAAAAGGAGGTTTGGTCATGCCTCGACCTTACGAATTTGGTTTTTCGATCCGGCCGATCCTGCGCCTCAACTACGTGGAGAAGATATTGCGTGCGACCCGGGTGGTGGTTCCGATCCCCTCGCGCCCGACCTTGATCGGTTGGTTGGAAGAAGGCGTGTGGGAGGGAAAAAAGTTGGACTACGGTTGGGTGGTCTATGAAGATTCGTTCCACGAATGGGTGCGACGGATGCAGGCCTGAAACGTCCGCAAGACGGTTAGTCTGGCGATTCTCCGTTTTCAACCGTCACGTTTCAGAAGCCCATGCGGGCCTTGCGTTGATCCAACTTACCGGTAACGCGCAACGGTACAGAGTTACGCCTTTCAGGCGTGATGGACGCAATCTAGCGCGTTGATTCAGCCCACGGTCATCGGCGTAAACCTGTAACAACGGTTGGAATTGGCCTGCGCTTTGAGTACCGCCTTTCGGCGGCGGTGTCCCATTCATTCAATGATCGGGTAAAGCATCCACCGAACCCGCACCACGGACCGAGCCCATGAAATGTGCGGCCGAACGGGTCGCCCTCTGTCGCCCATTTCATGGGCTCCGGATCATTTTCTGACATACACAGCGCAGCCCTGACGGGCCGCAACCAACCTGTTGCGTTTTCTCTTGCTCCCCCTCTCCCTTTGGGAGTGTTTATACCGGAGACATGGGTTACAGGTGTCCCGAGACATAGGTAACACTTTTCAAGTACTCGGTCGAGACCGAGTGGGTGCCAAATAATCAACCTAGCG
>JBDSEC010000444.1:0-4509 GCA_039920205.1 Pyrinomonadaceae bacterium | reverse complement strand
GTTTGGGCGAGGACGGTCCAACGCATCAGCCGATCGAACAACTGGCCGGCCTGCGTGCGATCCCGCACCTTCATGTCATCCGCCCGGCCGATTCGCATGAAGTACGCGAGGCCTGGCGCTTGGCCATCCGGCGCCGTAAGGGCCCGACCGTACTGGCGCTGACGCGGCAAAAGGTGGCGGTGATCGACCGGACCAAGTTTGGCGCAGCCGAGGGGACACGTCGCGGTGGATACATTTTGGCCGACGCCGTGGATGCCGCAGGACAGGCCGTTACGCCGAAGTTGATCCTGCTGGCTACTGGATCAGAAGTGGGCTTGGCGTTGACGGCACGTGAATCGCTGCAGACCGAGGGAATCCCCACCCGTATCGTTTCAATGCCATGCTTTGAATTGTTTGACGAGCAGGACGCAACCTATCGCGATCAGGTGTTGCCCAATACGGTCACGGCGCGCCTGGCCATCGAGGCCGGCGTACGCCAGGGCTGGGACCATTATATTGGCCCGGCCGGCGACATGATCGGGTTGGATCGATTCGGCGCGTCCGCGCCGGGCGAGGTGGTCCTGCGCGAATTGGGTTTCAGTGTCGAGAATGTGTTGCGGCACGCACGAGCGTTGTTGTGAGCACTTTGAGTCCCTGCTTTGGCATGCGGCCTTTTCAACCCCAACGGGATTGGGTCGCTTTTCCTCGGAGCAGCTCACCCCCCAGGTAGGCTAAGCGTCAACCTGGGGCGGTAAGACTTAGGCACTATCGCCTACGAACTGCCGGTCTGGCCAGATCCAAAACCTCGCGGACCTCGCGGCCCAGGCCTTCGACGTTGTACGGCTTTTGGATCACGATGGCGTCGATCTCGTCGGCCGAACGAGTCTGCTTGGCAAATCTGGTCTGAACCGTTTCCGAGCTGTATCCCGTCATAAATATCACCGGCGTCTTGCCTCCCAACTTGCGTATCTGTTCGTATGCCTCCAATCCGCCTAGACGTGGCATAACCACGTCCAACATCACTAGATCCACGACTGCTTGGTGCTGACTATAAAGTTCAACCGCCGCTTCGCCGTTTTCCGTGATCAGCACGGTATAACCTAACCCCTCAAGCACGTCGCGGGCCAGGTGCCGCAACGATTCCTCGTCTTCGGCGACCAGAATGGTTTCGCTCCCGCCTTGTAACGGACGCTGGACGATCTTCGCTTCTTCTTCGACGACGCCTTCCACCACCGGCAGAAAGATCTTAAAAGTGGTGCCGTGACCGATCTCACTGTACACGTTAATATGACCTTCATGTTGCTTGATGATGCCGTAAACCATCGACAGTCCCAGGCCCGTTCCCTTGTCAACCTCTTTGGTCGTAAAGAACGGTTCGAATATTCGCGCCTGCATCTCTTGGTCCATTCCCGAGCCCGTATCGCTAACTCTGATCTCGACGTATTTGCCCGGTGTCACATACGGATATTTTCGGCGGTAAAGGTCATCCAATTCGATATTGCTGGTTTCAATTATTAACCGGCCACCATGCGGCATGGCGTCGCGTGCATTGACGCCCAAGTTCATCACCACTTGTTCGATCTGGGCCGGATCCGCAAACACATTGGCCAAGCCCGGCGCCGCTTTGATCATCACCTCGACATCCTCGCCAATGATGCGCTGGAGCAGCTTCATGATCTCGCCGATGGTTTCGTTCAGATTGATAACTCGCTGCTCCAGGTGTTGCCGGCGGCTAAAGGCTAACAACTGACGGGTCAGAACCGCCGCGCGATTGCCGGCTTTTTCGATCTCGATCAAATTCATTTGCAACGGATCATCCGGACGCAAATTTCGCAACGTGAGGTGGGCATTTCCTAGGATCGCGGTCAGCAGGTTATTGAAATCGTGGGCGACGCCGCCGGCCAAGGTGCCGATGGCTTCCATCCTCTGTGACTGTTGAAGACGTTCCTCGCTCAGTCGCAGCGCCTTTTCCGCCAACTTGCGCTCAGTAATGTCGGTGGCGACCCCGAGAATTTGATTTGCCTTGTCATTCGAAGGCACCAGCAAGGTTTTGGTCGTTTGGAACCACCGCACTTCGCCGGTCCGCTGGTCCGTCATGGCCATTTCGGGAATGAACAACGGTTGGCCGGTTTGTCTGACCTGTTGGTCCTGGTCAGCCAAGCAACTGGTCTCTTCGCGGTTTTGATTGAAGTCTTCCGTTGCCTTGCCGATAAGCTCAGCAGCGCTGCTGCCAAACAGGTCCGATAATTTGCGATTGACCAGGGTGTACTTCCCGGCTTCGTCTTTTACAAAGATAAGATTTGGGTTAGCGTCGATGACTTCGAGCAGGAACTTATGCTGCTCTTTCACTTCCAATTCCGCGGCCCGGCGGTCAGCCGTTTCCACTTCCAATTCCGCGGTGCGTTCCTTAACTTTCTCTTCCAAACGATCGTTGAGCGCGTTCAAGGCGCCCTGTACGCGTTCGAAGGCAATGTTCTTTTGGACCGCCGTTTCGTAGGTCGAGATCAAAAGGTCCACCATCTGCTGCCGTTCGGGAGTGATCGTATACTTTTCACCGTCGAAGATTATCTCCAATCCGGTTTGGGTACCCGCGCCCACCCGCAATTCGCGATTGAGCACGATGTATTCGATCCGCGACATCAATAGATCTTCATCATACGGCTTGGTAATGAAATCGTCGGTACCACACTGCAAACCTCGAATAATGTCTTTTGGATCTGAAAGTGACGTTAAGAGGATCACCGGAACGTCATGGAGCATCTCGTCTGCTTTGATCTGGCGGCAAAGTTCATAACCGTCCATTTCCGCCATGTCCACGGCGCTGATCACGATCTGCGGCGGAGTCAGCCGCATGTGTTTCAGCCCGGCGGGGCCGCTCAGCTTTATCGAAACCAAATGGCCATGTTGTTCGAGAATATGCTTGAGGTGTTCAGCTTCGGCTTCATTTTCCTGAACTATAAGGATCTCTACTTCTTTGCTCATTTCAGTCCTTCGCGATATCCGGAACAGAACTGTCGGGTCCGGATTACCACTGGTCGTTTGGCCCGCTGAAAGGAGGGCCAAAACAACGTAACCTGCGCTCAAAGTGAGAGCGCACAACTGGGTCGGGTTCGCCAATTTTGGCGAGCCATATGGGGACGGTAATTCAATCGAAAGCTATGTGGAGCCTCCCAAATTTGGGGGTAGCGATCAAATTCGTTAATTCAAAGGGGTACAAGTGTGATGTGAATTGAATGTAAGGGACGGACGGTTGAAGGAACGCATTAACTCGCCGCCCTCAAGGGAAACCCGGTCGACCATCAAACTCTTTAAACGTCACCGGAATCATATCACGAACCGGAGGTTTACCTACTATGCTCTATGTAGGTTGTCTGACATAACTGAATCATTCGTATCACGTGTGCGACGCCGTGCTGTGCGCGCATAAATGTGGTACGATGCTGTGATGATGCGCTACGTGGAAAATCCACCCAATCCGTGGGAGAAATACCGTGTTGAGTTCGTCGGCGAGCCGCCCGAAGCCAAGCAAGAGGTCTTTGAGGAAACCATTACCCGGCGCATCATTACGCATAACAACAGTCCCGACGTGGGCTTTGATTATTCCGTGAACTGCTACCGCGGTTGTACCCATGCCTGCAGTTACTGCTTTTCACGGCCGACGCACGAGTACTTAGGGTTTAGCGCGGGGACCGATTTTGAGAACAAGATCGTGGTCAAGGTGAACGCGCCCGAACTGTTGCGCAAAGAGTTCATGAGCCCGTCGTGGAAAGGTGAAGAGTTGGTTTTTTCCTTTACTTCAGACCCCTATATTCCGTTGGAAGCGCAATACAAATTGACCCGTCGCTGTCTGATGGTCTGCCGCGATTTCCGTCAACCGATCGATATCTTGACCAAATCAGCGCTGGTCCGTCGTGATATAGACATCCTGTCAGACCTGACCCGTGATGCGCATTGCACGGTGAACTTCACCATACCTTTCCGTGATTACGAAACCTCGCATGCCCTAGAACCGTTCGCACCATCACCGGCAGCGCGGTTTCGCGCCATGGCCGAACTGGCCGCCGCCGGCATTCGTGTCAACATCGGCATCGCTCCGGTAATTCCGGGATTGAACGACTCGCACATTCCCGAATTGATGGAGAAGGCGAAAGAGTGCGGTGCAACCGGCGCTTTTATCACCCTGTTACGATTGCCCGGCAGCGTCGCTCCCTACTTTGAACTGCGGTTGCGCGAGCGGCTTCCGACCAAGGCCGATCGGGTGATGAATCATATTCGCGAAGAGCGCGGCGGCAAATTGAACAACAGCAACTTCGGCGAACGGATGCGCGGCACCAGCAAGCAGTGGGAAGTGATCATGCAGATGTTCAAGCTGCACCGGCGCAAGTTGGGCCTGGAGACCGAGCGCTATACGCTACCCAACGGCACAACTTTTCGACGTCCGACAGCGCAGGCATCTTTGTTTGATTGAGGCGAGATCGAACGGGTTGGTAGTACCGCCTTCAGGCGGGTTCTTTTCTTGTCAGAACCGGG
>JBDSEC010000443.1:0-5417 GCA_039920205.1 Pyrinomonadaceae bacterium | reverse complement strand
TTATAAATCAACTCAGTCGATAAATTTATTCCCGGCGATCGCGGTGCAAAAAGCAGTTCACCCTAGGTAAGTAGTACCGTCTTTAGACGGGCTTTTCTCTTGTCAGAACCGGACGCGATATCGACGGGTCTTTCCCTTAATGCCCTTATGCCAACCGCCCAGATCCCAGCTAACGGCCAACCACTAACCTCCAACCTCTAACCTCTAGCCTCTTCTCTCATTCCACCGCTTGACACCGCTAAATGAGCTATCTATCATCAATTTTCTCAGGTGTGGGGCAGTAGCTCAGTTTGGCAGAGCGCCGCGTTCGCAATGCGGAGGTCAGGAGTTCGACCCTCCTCTGCTCCACCAATAAAATTCAAGTTCCAACGGCGAGGAGGTCTCGCCGTTTTTGTTTTCCCATCTACGGTCGTAAGAATAGCAAGCTTCGTTTTGCCGCGGATCTCATTTCCGGATTGCACCTTTGAGTCGTCAAATGTAGTAATCCAATGTAGTAATCCAATATTGATCGATTCTGGGAGGATCAACGAAAGTGAGCACCCAAATGTGCAATTGCTAATTAGTCCAGTCAACCCTCGAATCGCCTCGGCCGCTGCCCAGTGCGGTGAGGCTTGCCTCACCGGGCAGCCTTCACTTTGTGCGGCTTGCCGCGAATGTTCTTAATCCGTTTAGAGGCTAAGGCAAAATTCGCGGCGTAGCCGCATTCTAATCTTGGGCGCCGGTGAGGCAAGCCTCACCGCACTGGACAGCAGCCAAGCTGTGCAATTAATTGGCCCGGCTCGCAAGAATTAAATATTGCGGCGGATCGCATGCGGTCGAAATAATTCCGCGAAAACGACGCGATGGTTTCTTCAAGGATAATCTCAGCCCATCACATCAAGCCATCCTACCAACGATATTAGGTTACGGTCTATCACCTAACTATTGACGCAATTTGTTTCCAATATTACGTTGCCACATGCCGAAGCGGCGGGGTTGGGGGTTAGGGGTCGGGGGTTGGGGATTCGAGCTCGCTTGAGGCGCGCAAAGCTCCCCTCCTTGGGCAAGGAGGTGTAGGCCGTTTGCGGCCGTGGGGTGGTTGTTCGGTAGATGTTCCGGACTCCACTTTCAATATCTATTCTGACTTCGTATCACGAGTTTTACAGAACAACCACCCCGTTCGCTCCGCTCCTGCCTAACTCCCCTCCTCTAATGAGGAGGGGCGCCCGAAGGGCGGGGTGGTCCCCAAGGAGGGGAGCTTTGTGGCCTGCGGCCAGCTTTCTGAGTTACGTCGCACGGAACACGCATTCAACGATTCCGCCTGAAGGCGGGGCTACAAACCCACGACTTTACCGCAAGACAAACGACGTTAGTGTTCTTGCCAACTCGCACTTTTAATTACACCCGGTTACACCAACTGCAACCCGGACGGAGTGAAACGATGAAGATCAGCCGACGATCCTTTCTCAAAACTGCAACAGCAATCGGTGCTTCGCTCGCCTGGGTCGGACCGGCTCGCGGTTCGCGTGTCACTTGGCATGAGCGGCGTGATCTCTATCCCCAAGGGGTCGCGTCGGGCGATCCCGATCAGAACAGTGTCATCCTCTGGACCAGGCGACCGTTGACCGAGGGCAGTCGCCAGCTGCTGACCGTCGAGGTGGCCGAGGATCAGGCATTCCGCCGCGTCATTGCGCACGCGCCGGCACCGGTTTCCGCCGCGGCGGATTGGACCACTCGCGTACTTATCGGTGGCCTCAAGCCGGCCCATACCTACTGGTATCGGTTTACCGACGCGGACGGCAATGGCAGCCGGGTCGGCCGGACGATCACCGCGCCGAAACCCAACGATACCCGGACGGTGAACTTCACCTTCGCGAGTTGTCAGGATGTCAACGAGGGCACGCTCAACGCTTATCGCCGGATGATCTACGAAGACGAACGCGCTCCCGCCGCCGACCAGCTCGGTTTCGTTCTGCACCTGGGCGATTTCATCTACGAGGTGGTCGAGTATCCCGAGGAGGCGAAGACACGTTACGATCGCACGATCGTTGAGGTCGCGCGCATACCGGACGAAATAAAAGTCGGCAAATTCCACATGCCCACGACGGTCGAGGGCTACCGCGCCGTCTATAAAGGCTATCTCCTTGATCCCGATCTGCAGGACGCGCGCGCGCGCTGGCCGTTCGTTTGCATCTGGGATAACCACGAATTCTCGTGGATGGGTTATCAAAGCATCCAAAAGGCGGGCAGGGAACGGCCCGGCCAGAGCATCAAGGTCGCCGCGAACCAAGCCTGGTGGGAATATATTCCCTCGCGGTGTAAGAAGGTCGGCGGGAACTCGTGGGAAACCTTCGAGCCGCCGACGGTGAAGGATGTCAAGATCGAAAAGTGGGACGAGAACGGATTGGGCGACGAGCCCAACAACCTGATCGCGATCAACAGCCTGATCGCCTACCGCACTTATCGTTACGGCAAACACCTCGACCTGATTCTCACCGATCAGCACAGCTATCGCAGCGCCGATTCGTTCAACGACCCGGCGGCCGGAGCCTTTGGGCCTGAATTCACCAATATGTTTCCCGAGGACGTGGCGCAGGTTCTGGACGGCGGCCGCGCGTTCAACGGCGGGAATCCGCCGGCGGAGGTCAGTTTTAACGGCGCGAAGGTTCCCAATTCGCAGCGCAACGCCCCGCCGCAGACGATCCTCGGCGACGAGCAGAAAGCTTGGTTCAAAGACCAGCTCCGCAAGTCGACCGCGACCTGGAAGATCTGGGGCAATTCACAGGGCGCCTTCGAACATCGCGTCGACCCGCAAAATCTGCCACCGGGCCTGCTGAAGGAAACCTGGCCGAAGGACACCTATGCGCTAACCTTAATGGGCGATTTTGGCGCGGCCTACCGCGAGCGGGCCGAGATCTATGGCCTTATCCGCGACGCCAAGATCACCGGCTTCGCAATCGTTTCCGGCGACCTCCACAGCTTCTGGGCGGGCTACGCATCGGCGGAACTTCCGCCCGGCAAGTTCGATCCCGTAGGTCTGAACTTTGTCGGCGCCTCGCTCTCAAGCGCGGGAACCATGGAAGGTCAGGAGTACAATTTCCCCAAGGACGATCCGCTGCGTCCGCTATTCCTCGCCGATCGGCCGGACGGCGCGAAGCCGGACTGGACGCACAACATGCTGCTGAGGCACGGCGTCCGCTCGTGCCTGGAATACGCCAAGAGCTTCGACCTGATACGCGCACGGTCGCTTTCCAATCCGGAGCTGGCTCCACAACTCAATTTCCTCGATCTGGGCGGCCACGGCTATGCGAAGGTCCGCCTGTCGGCCGCTGAGATGCGCACCGAGTTTGTCTGCATCCCGCGCCCCATCACGCGCAGCGGACGATCGGACGGCGGGCCCATCCGGTATCGGGTATTACATACCGCAGCGCTGTGGAAAGGCGGACAGCGCCCGGAACTGAAGACATCGGTGCTGGAAGGCGACGTGGGACTGTCGATTTGACGGACTCGCGGCGCCTGGTTTCCCTAGCGGCCGGTAAGGCGGCGGAGCTGGTGGTCCTGGCACCGACTAAAACGCGTTCGCAATGCGGAGGTCAAGAGTTTGACCCTCCTCTGCTCCACCAACCCACATTTTATGTCCGCTCAGCGGTGGTTATCACCGCTGCTTTCCTTGGCGAATCGCATCTCAAGACATCAATTAAACGCGCACCGAGCCTGCTTTTTAGGCGGCATCATGTAGCCGTGGGCGGAGCGCGTTTTGCGCAGCCCACGGTTGAGCGAAAAATGACCGTAGCCCTGAAAGGGCGGCAGATTCCGGGGACTTCCACCCGCTTCTGCCGCCCGTTGAAACGGGCTCCGGACCATTTTTTGGGGAGTTCCGTGGGCTCGCAAAGCCTCGCGCCACGACTATACTATGCCGCCCGAAGCGGGCTCGACGAAGGTTAATACTCAAGTTTTCGCTACCCTAACGACGGGCGGAAGTTGTCGGCCCGTTCTATTCAGGAAATAATTCCGAGAAAACGACGCGATGCTTTTATGAAGGATGATTTCAGCCCCATCACATCAAACCAACGCGAGAGCGTGTCACGCAACTTGCTTGGTGCGGCGAAGGGTGCTTTGATTCGTAATCAGGCTGAGTTTGGATGATGCGTCACAACTTATTTTTCGAGTTTAAAGAATTTTTCGAAAGATTAATTGGAGAGGTTTCTATGCGACAGAATTTAGCAGGTTTGAGACTAATTATTTCACTAATTGGATTGTGCGGGTTTGTATCAACCATCTACGCCGCGCCCGGCGATCTGGATGGGTCTTTTTCGCAAGATGGGAAATTGGTTGAAATTATCGGCACACCAATAAATGTCTCCGACCGGATAGACGATGTGATAATTCAGCCGGACGGTAAGATTATTGCTCTTGGCAGGGGATTTTCTAATCGGTATTTCTGTATCATTGCCCGTTATAATACGAACGGTTCACTAGATTCGTCATTTGGCAACGGCGGTAAAGTATTCTTGCCATTTCAGTATACTTTAGAGATCGCTCTTCAAACTGATGGAAAAATTATTGTTGTCGGTGCGACCAACGACAATCCGCGGGACATGCTTCTAGCTCGGTTTAATTCAAATGGTTCGATAGATACTACCTTTGACGGCGACGGGCAGGTAACCACCGATTTTGGCGGCGATGAAGTAGCAATTTCAGTAGCTATTCAACCGGATGGAAAGATCGTCGCGGCTGGGAACGGCAATTTCTCTACCCGTGTGGATATTGTGCTTTCCCGCTACAATCAGGACGGCTCACTGGATACTTCACTTGATAATGACGGTAAAGTAACCACCGACGTTGCAAACAACACTGAGGATGTAAAATCGCTTATTGTTCAGCCTGATGGGAAAATGATCGTTATCGGCACCAATACCGTCGGCGGGTTTAGTAAAGACTTTATGTTAGTCCGTTATAATCAGGACGGCTCGCTCGATACGACCTTTGATAATGACGGTAAAGTAACCACTGACTTCTTTGGAAGTTACGACTTTATGATTTCAGCCTTCCTCCAAACTGACGGAAAAATTGTTGTTACAGGCACAGCATATATCGGCAATTCGCCTTCTGCAGACTTTGTGTTGGCGCGTTACAACCCAAACGGCTCGCTTGATACGACTTTTGACGGCGACGGTAAAGTATTTACTGACATTCCATCTGCGATGCTTACATCTGCCAGAGACATAACAATTCACAGCGACGGCAAAATTATTTTGGCAGGTTATGTTAATTTTAATGCCACGGGAAGCGGGGATGATTTTATTGTTGTTCGTTATAATACGGATGGTTCGCTTGATACAACCTTTGATAACGACGGTTATGTAATAACGAATGTCGGCGGCAGCATAGATCAAGCAGAATCCGTGATTGTTCAAAACGACGGAAAAATAATTGCC
>JBDSEC010000442.1:0-4500 GCA_039920205.1 Pyrinomonadaceae bacterium | reverse complement strand
AAGGCGCGAGGAAATAGGCAGAAGATTTAACACGAGGAAACGGAGAGAACGGAGAAGTCAAAAAGAAAGTGGGACCTTCCTAATCACGTTCGTGGAATTCCAGATTCAACAACTACTCTGTTCCCTCTGTTTCCTCCTGTTAGATCTTCTTCTTACTTCCGTGCACCTTCCAGCCCCATCTTGGCTTTCACTTCGCCCATCATCGGTCGGGCGATGCTTTCGGCCTTATCGCGGCCGTCGGCAAAAATTTGATTCAGCGTATCGTCATCAAATTCATTCATCCGCACTTGATAGGGCGTCAAAAATTCGATCGTGACCTCGGCCAGTTCCGACTTAAGTTGACCGTAACCTTTGCCGGCGAAATGCGCTTCGATCTCGACCTTCGTTTTGCCGGTCAACAGATGATAGATGGTCAACAAGTTATTGATCGCCGGCCGTTCTTCATCAAAACGTATCTCGGTGCCAGAATCGGTCACGGCTCGTTTGAACTTCTTACTGATCTCGTCGGCCGTGTCGGTTAGGAAAATACTTCCCGCCAGATCGTCGTCCGATTTGGACATCTTTTTGGTCGGATCCGACAATGACTGGATCCGCGCTCCGACCTTTGGGATATATGGTTCGGGTACCTTGAACACCTCGCCGAAATCGCGATTAAAACGAATGGCAAGATCACGGGTCAGTTCCAGATGCTGTTTCTGATCCTGTCCCACTGGCACTAGATCCGTGCGGTAAAGCAAAATATCCGCCGCCATCAACACGGGATAGGCAAACAACCCAACGCCGGTATTCTCGCGCTGCTTTTTTCCCTTTTCCTTAAACTGGGTCATCCGGTCCAATTCGGACATGCGCGTGACGCAATTCAGGATCCAGGCGAGTTCGGCGTGCTGGACCACATCCGATTGCACGAACACGGTCGATAAGTTCGGGTCAATGCCCGCCGCCAGATAGATCCGCGCCACTTCGCGCGACTTGGCGCGCAAGGTAGCCGGGTCCTGTTGGATCGTGATCGCATGCAGGTCCACGATGCAGAAAAAGTTCTCGTAGTCTTGCTGAAGCGCAACCCAATTACGCAAGGCCCCGAGGTAATTGCCAATATGCAAATTACCGGTCGGCTGCATTCCACTAAAGATTCGTTTCGTCATGACTAACCAAATACGGCTTTAGGTTCCGACGACCAATAGAAAAGCGATGACATACATTACGGGCGTAAACATAATATTGATAAAGCCCAAATAAATGAACACCATTAAAATAATAAATCCGTATTGCTCCAGTAATTCGAAAAATGGCCGGGCACTGGCAGGCAGGAACGTTTCCAGAACGTGACTACCATCTAGCGGCGGAAACGGAAGCAAATTAAAGACCGCCAACGACACATTCATGGTCAGCGTATAGATCAACAGCAAGGTGATTGGCTCGCGAAACCCGAACATCGTCCCATTCCACACACCAGAAAATTGCAAACCCTTGATCACCACCAACCCACCCGAAGCGATGATCAAATTTGCCATGATCCCGGCCAACGAAACCATCACGTTGGCCAGATCCTTGCGCCGCCATCGCAGCGGATTTACCGGCGTGGGTTTTCCCCAACCCAGCAACGGCAAGAACAGGCCTTGACTCGCAAAAACAAACGAGATGATCGGAATCAGCAACGTGCCGATGGGGTCAGTATGCGCCCGTGGATCCAACGTAACTCGCCCCAAGAGGTAGGCCGTATCGTCGCCAAATTTGTAAGACATCCAGGCATGGCCGGCTTCGTGCGCCGAGATCGCAAAGATCAGCACGACCAAGTAGATCGCTAAATGTCCTAAGAGCTCAGCACCCATATCGTTAGCATCGTGCGTCCGACAATTGCCTAAGGGATCAACGTCCCGTAGATCCCGACCGGCACGGAATAGACCGCTTCGTTCGTGGCCACGGCCATCTCGCCCTGGGGACCGAACGCCAAACCAACGACATTCATCCCGGCTACGGCCATCTCTGCCGCGGTTCCGTCACGGTTGATCCGGACTATGCCGCGACGACCGCGCAGTGACGCCGCCACGTAAAGATACCCCTCGCGATCGAAAGCCAACCCTTGCGGGCGACCCAGACCACGAAAGAAAACGCTCGGCTTACCCGCCGGATCGATACGCGTAATGCATTCAAAGCTAGACACCGTCGGCCCGGACACATACAGAAAACCATCCGGTCCGAACGCCAGATGAAAGGCCGAAACAGACGGCTCGATCTCAACCCACGCAATAACCCCGCCGTCGGGTGCGATACGGAAAATTGTACCCGTGCGGTCGCCGGCGTAAAGATAGCCATCGCGATCGAACGCGATCCCCGTCACGGTCCCCAGATCCGTTGCGAAAGAACTGACTTCGCGGAACTGGTCCAACCGGCAAATTATCCCATCGGCGCGGTTACTGACATACATCTGCCCGTTGTGGTCAAACGCGATACCGGTCGGGTTTTGGATGTCACCCGAAAATTCGGTAACGTCGCCGGCGGCGTCGATCCGAAAAAGTGTCACCGGCAACTGCTGACCGCGCGCGCCAGAGCGCGTTACAAACAGCGCGCCGTCATCCGGATCAAAAGCCGGATTCGCTACCGGATGCATTTCGCCCGATAAGCGGCGCCCTAATTTACAAGTAGCGGTCAAGGGTGGGCCGTCACCATATTGCAGGGTGACCTCGGCCTCGCCATCAATGGCGCTGTCCGGTACCTGGGCCAGCACCCGTCGGGTTGAAGATGCGACCAACGTCGCCGGATGGCCGTCGAATTCACACCGGGTCAAACGATTCCCGTCGAGTTCGATATCGGCACATTGAATGACCACCTCGCCCCCCGGAATGGCCGCGGGCGGGTCAACTTTTACGATCCGGCCAGCGTTCTTCAGAGCGTTCGGGTCCTTTTCACCAAATTCCTTAACTAATGCGCGGCGCACGACGAAACCGGCAGAGGCCCCGCTTATACGATCACCGCAAACCACACCGACAGCGATCACATTTCTTTCGATCATTCATCATAACCGAGCGTATCACTCGTGTCTAACGGGCATTTGAAATAGAAGAACAACTTCCCGGCCGCGGAATTACGCCTTTGACGCCAGGTGCCCTATGTTATAATGTGCCCGGCAGCGAGGTAGAGGGTCGCGGTTCAAAGCAAGGTAAGAACCGCGGCGGCAACCTAGGCCCGCACGCCTGATTGCTCGCAATGCTCATGCGATCGAAGCCGTCCATTTGGCCGGGACTAAAGATAAAAGGTTGGTTGACCGCGTCCGTTTCTTCTCGCTCGCTACCCTCGATTTGTAATCATCTATTTTCGTTATTTTTTGTTGGCCCTCCGCGATAGATCCGTGGCGCAGGGTCGTTTTTCGTAAGGAGTTCAGCATTAATAAAGTCGAAGGAAATACTCAGGGATTAAAGCCGAATCAGTTGCGGCGGGTGGAAAAGCTCGGTACGCGGCGCATCGCCCGCGATCAGATCGTAACTCCCGAATTCGCCCGCATTCTGTCCGAGCTCTCGCACGAAACGCGGCGGCAGATCGGGGTGCTGATCGACCGTAAGGGCTATGTCGAGCACGTTGTTGTCGGTGACGCTAGCCGCATTGTCTTGCCCGACCTGAAGCGGACCCGCGTGGCGGTGGATCGCTTTCGCGGATTGCGGTTCGTGCATACCCACTTGCGCGGCGAAAAGCTGACGCAGGACGATCTGACCGACCTGGCGCTACTGCGCTTGGATCTAATGGCCGCGGTTTCGGTGGATCCGGAAAATGGCCTGCCGGGATTGGTGCACGCGGCGCATCTGTTGCCCTCGGCGGTGGCGGACTTGCACAGTAACGGCACGCGTACCGAACCCTACGCGTTTCTCGAGCCCGCCTTGGCCGGTCAGTTGGACGTCGATTTCCTGGCGCTGATCGAATCGTTGGAAGAAGAGATGGCGCGCAATCGCAGTTCAGCGCGAAAGGCCGAAACGCGCGAGCGTACTATTTTGGTGGGTGTCACCACTGGTTCGCTGGCCTTGGCCGAAGAGACGATGGCGGAGTTACGCGAGCTGGCCCTTTCGGCTGACCTAAAAGTATTAGACACAGTGATCCAGCGGCGTTCCGCGATCGACTCAAAGACCGTGTTGGGAAAAGGTAAGTTAGAGGAGTTGTTGGTCGGAGCCATGCAGATGGGCGCCGATCTGATCGTGTTCGATCGCGAATTGAGCCCGGCTCAAGTGCGATCGCTTTCCGAGGCCACTGACCTAAAGGTCATCGATCGAGCCCAGTTGATCTTGGACATCTTTGCCCAGCGCGCCCAATCGCGGGAAGGCAAGATCCAAGTGGAATTGGCCCAACTGAAATATCTGTTGCCCCGCCTTATCATGGGGCAGGATTCAGCCTTTTCCAGATTGGCTGGCGGCATCGGCGGACGCGGTCCCGGTGAAACGAAATTGGAAACCGACCGCCGCCGGGTGCGCGATCGGATCACTCGTTTGGAAGAAACGGTCGAGTCATTCCATCGCC
>JBDSEC010000441.1:0-7284 GCA_039920205.1 Pyrinomonadaceae bacterium | reverse complement strand
CCTGGGGTCGGGCTCTATCCAGGCTTTCGTGTTCAACGAGCATTCAGGAAAAGCGAAATACCCAGGCCGCGCCAGTGCCGACGCTGGAAGCGACCCCGGCCCTGAAGCATTCTAGAATGTTTGTTGTTTGCGGCGAACGCGTTCGGTCTTTGTTACATCGAAACCGAAAGCCACGTTAATATTTGAGGGCCCGGAATGGTGCTCCATACACCTAAGCCAAATGATAAAATTGGCCCCGCAGTCGCATCGAATCGGAGAAAACCATGCGTTTCTTGATCTGCCTAGGTCTAAGTCTAGTCCTCGTGTTGTCGCTAATTTCCGTTGGTTCAGCGCAATCCGGGCGTTCACGCACTCCGGGGAGTCAAGAGAAACACAACCCGGCGCCAACTACGACGCCGGCACCTGAACCGACGTCTGTGCCAACGCCGACGGTAGATGAAACACCGTTAGGTGATGTGTCTGACGGAGACGCGATCAAGGTTGATACCAGTTTGGTAACGGTTCCGATCATCGCCAGTGATCGCGGCAATCGCTACCTGACTGACTTGAACCAATCTGAGGTCCAGGTCTTTGAAGATGATCAACCGCAACAGATCGCTTTCTTTGCCAGTATAACCGCTCCCTTCAATGTGATCCTGATGTTGGACACCAGCGCGAGTACCGATTACAAACTCGGGCAGATCCAGTCCGCGGCGATCAGTTTTGTCGAACAATTACAACCGGCAGATCGGATCAAGGTCATGTCATTTGACGATAAGATCCGCACGCTGGCTGAATTCACGAACTTAAGGGCGACGCTTCGGCAGGCAATATATAGTGCGCGGCCAGGAAAAGGCACAAAACTCTACGACGCGATGGAAATCGCCATCGAGTCGTTTAGAAAAATTCAGGGGCGCAAGGCGATCGTTATCTTTACCGACGGAGTGGATTCCTATAGCGATCGGAGTAGTTATGACCGGAATCGCAAGGCGCTTGAAGAGTCGGGCATTATCGTCTATCCGATCCGCTACGACACGCGGGCCGATCTCGAAGCCATGATCCGGCAACAACAGCAGGGCGGTGGAACGATCGACTTAGGGTCGATCCTGGGCGGCGGTGGGCAAGACACGTCTACCACGCCGAGCACGTTTCCCGGTGGAACCGTTCCGACCCTCCCCACGGGTCAAGGGGGCGGAACGATCGGCGGAGTTCAGCTTCCCCAGATCGGGATACCGACGGGAACGATCCGGGTGGACCCCAACGATCCGACAAACCCGACCCGGTTTCCACCCAATGGCCGCAATGATCCGGCCGGCGGTACCGCGCAGGGCGGCACCTCGTCGACCAATCCGATCTCGGCCGAATTGGATCTGATGTTTGCCACGGCCGACAAGTATCTGATGGAACTGGCCCGCACGACCGGTGGAGAACTAAATCGCGCCGACACTTTAGGTTCCCTTCCCGCAGCGTTCGCTCGAATAGCTGCTGAACTGCGCACGCAATATAGCCTCGGCTACTATCCCACGAACGTAAAACGCGATGGCAAGTTTCGCAAACTGAAAGTCCGTTCTACCCGTAGCGGTGCGGTCATTCGCGCCCGGCCGGGCTATCGGGCGGCCGTGCAGTAAACCGCTCAAACAACGAGAAAACTTACGAAAGCCCTACCGAAATGGTTCGCGGGCAGACCTTGGAAAACAACCGTCGTCCCGCCACTTAATGTATAGTTGCGACAAAGTTCCAACCGGTTGAGGGGTCCCCATGAAATTTCACCATGATTCGATGTATAAACTTGCTTTATTGTTTTGCGGTTGGGTCTGCTTTGCCGGTACCTGTGGATCTATCCAGCCGAAGGAAGAAAGAGAGTGAGGGCTTGAGGTCCAGAAATATCAGGCGACCCAACTTGCCCAGTGTTCCTACCCCGATAGGTGGGTGGGCTATTGGCACAAAGACGGCGAGATGATTACTTTTGAAGCCGACAAATCAACCTTCACCGGCCATTATCTGGACATGACGAAAGAGGAAAAGGCCCGGGATGTCTCGTGGAAATACGAATCCTGGATCGAATTGGCTCGGTATCGGGTACGTGAAGGTAATAAATGGTCCAGTTGGAAAACCCCGCAGCCAAATGAAAACTTTGGCGCGTTCATTATCGCCCTTGAGTCCGGCAAATGGGTGATCACTCCGACGACGGACAAATTTACCAAAGGCGATTGCGAATCATTCAAAAAGATACCGGAGTGACCTGATCGATCGGACCTTGACCAATTGCAGATCCTATAGTTATGACCATTACGTTTCCTGAACGATTCAATATGGCCGATTACTTTCTCTACCATAACGTAGAGGAAGGACGCGAAAATAAGTTCTGTCTTTATTACGAAGACCAGACGTTCACTTACGGCGATGCGGTGCGGTGGTCCAATCGGGCCGGCAACGCGCTGCGCGAAGTCGGGATGCAGGTCGAAGACCGCGTTCTGCTGGTCATGCCCGATTCGCCGGAATTCGCTTGGACCTGGTTCGGCGCGGCCAAGGCTGGCGGCGTGATCACCATGGTCAATCCGCTGCTGACCGCCGATGATTACCGCTATTATTTGGATTACACGCGGGCCACCGTCGCGGTAATTCACACTTCAGTGTTAGCGAATTTCGCGGAAGCGTCGCGCGGTGCGAAATACCTGCGCCAGGTTTTGGTGACCGGCGGCGAAGCAGGTGATTTCCTCTCGTTCGACGCTAGCTTGTCTCAAATGTCTGATGAATTGACGCCGGCCGATACCTCGCGTGACGACATCGCCATCTGGCTGTTTACGTCGGGTTCGACGGGCCACCCCAAAGGCGCCGTGCATATGCACCACGACCTGCCGTACAACACCGAGTGTTACGCCAAGGGCGTGTTAGGTATCAATGAAAATGATCTGACCGTCTCGGTGCCGAAGCTCTTTTTTGGATATGCGACCGGCACGAACCTGCTCTTCCCCTGGGCGGTGGGGGGCGCGACGGTCTTGTTCAGCGAACGCTCAACTGCCGAAACGATGTTCCGCATGATCGAACGTTACCGGCCGACCATTGTGACCAACGTGCCGACCATGATCAACGCGATGCTGAATGCGGATGAAGGGGCAGAGCGGGATCTTTCCAGCGTGCGGTTCTGTCTCTCGGCGGGCGAGGCCCTACCCGCGGAACTCTATACGCGGTGGATGGCGCGGTTCGGCATCGAGATCCTAGACGGCATCGGTTCCGCCGAAATGTTCCACATCTACATCACGAACCGGATGGGCGATGTGAAGTTGGGTAGCCTCGGGCGCATTGTTGATGGGTACGCGGCGGCCATCGTCGACGCCGAGGGGCAGGAATTGCCGGTCGGCGAGATGGGTACCCTGCGTGTGAAAGGCGATTCGGCGGCGATATGTTATTGGCGGGCGCACGAGGCATCGAAAGCCACCTTCGCCGGTGATTACTGCACCACCGGCGATCAGTTTCATCTGGATGCCGACGGTTATTACTGGTACCACGGCCGCACCGACGACATGTTGAAGGTCGGCGGCGTCTTCGTTGCGCCGGCCGAGATCGAGAATTGTTTATTGCAGCACACGGCGGTCCGCGAATGCGCCGTGACCGGGCATGATGGCGGAGACGGATTGGTCAAGCCCAAGGCCTGGGTCGTGCTGCATGAAGCGGCCGTCGCCGGTGACGAAATGGTCAATGAACTCAAAGAATTCGTAAAAGCGAATCTCGCGTTGTACAAGTATCCGCGCTGGATCGAATTTCGCTCTGATCTGCCCAAGAACGATCGCGGAAAGATCGACCGTAAGCAGTTGAGTGCGGGATAATGGCTTGCGGGTTATCGGCATTGATCGGCTTCGCTCCGCAACGTCGGCAAACTAAAGTTCGCCGTACATTAGACCGGCCCATCGTAGCCAACCGGCCTGATGGATAAGAAGAACGGCGTAAAATGTACGACATGCTTTAGCTTGTCGACGGTGCGATTGATTCAAGCGGGGTGCAAATTCATGCCGGCCCGCTTCCACGCCGGGTTTTGGCTCCGCAGCGTCGGCAAACTGAAGTTCGCCGTACATTTGACCGTCCTGTTTTCTGCGATCAGGTCTGTTGGTAGAGAAGGTCGTAATTTAACGTTTGACTTAGACCTCGACCCGGCCGTATTGTCCGAATTGAGCTAACATAACCCCTGCGTGGAGTTTTCCCCGTTTTTAATTCCGGCCTAACTGTCGTTGCGCGCGTGTAACCGGCGTAAAGCCGATCTGATCTTGAAAGGCAGAGTTGTGAAATCCATCAGATCCCGAATTCAAATTTTCGTAAAGCTATCGGTCGTAGTCGCAGCGCTGGGCTTTGGTATCTACTGCTTTGGGTTGGCCGCCGAACAGCCGGTCAGCGCGCGTAGTATTGGCCCCGAAGATGGCTACACTGCGGCACCGGGCGAATTTGATTGCACGATCTGTCATTTCAGCTTTCCGGTGAACAGTGGTTTGGGCTCGTTGCGGATCTCGGGGATTCCGCTCACTTATCAGCCGAATCAGGTGATCCCGATCACGGTGACTCTCAAACAGACGGGGGCGGCGATCTTTGGATTTCAGCTAACGGCGGTGAATGATGCCGGGCAGAATGCGGGGACGCTCAGTTTGCTCGACCCGAATGGTACGCAACTTCAGAATTTCCAAAACAGCGATTTCCCGCGCGTATATGTCGAGCACCTATTCGCCGGCACCTCGCCCGCGCCAGCGGGTCAAAGGTCGTGGACCTTTAACTGGACCGCTCCGAATTCCAGTCCCGGCGCGAATGTCGCGGGCCGGCGCGTGACGTTTTATGCGGCGGGTAATGCCGGTAATGGAAATCAGAATATTGATGGTGATTACATCTATACCACGCGATCTCGGACGGGCTCGGTCCGCGCGGATTTCAATGGAGATGGCGAAAGCGACATCGGTGTCTTTCGGCCGTCAAATAGTGGTTGGTTTGTTTACAATCGTTATGACGGATCGTTGCGCGTGAATCTGGCGTTTGGCGCGACCGGTGACGTACCAGTCCCGGGCGATTATGACGGTGACAACAAAACCGACGTCGCGATCTATCGGCCGAGTGATGGCGGTTGGTACATCTTTAATAGTTCAACTAACTCGGTTTCCGGCGTCACCTGGGGCACCGTGGGCGATATTCCGGTTGCGGGAGATTACGATGCCGATGGCAAGACCGATGTAACGGTTTATCGCCCCAGCACCGGCGCTTGGTATTGGATTCGCAGTAGCGACGGCGGAGTCCGCGGTGTCGGCTTTGGGATAGCAACCGACAAACCGGTGCCCGAAGATTACGATGGTGACGGATTGACCGACATTGCGGTCTATCGGCCAAGCAGCGGAGTCTGGTATTTCCTTCTGGGACCGAATTATGACTTTTCCGCCCAGTTTTTCGGTATTTCGGAAGACACTCCCGTCCCCGGAGACTTCGATGGAGATGGTAAGGCCGACATGGCGGTTTGGCGGCCTTCAACCGGATTCTGGTATGTGCAGAAAAGCTCGGATGGCGCGTTGGTCCAACATCAGTTGGGGGGCGGTCAAGATCTGCCCGTCCCGTTGTTTTATGACAACGATTCGCGAATGGATTTTGCAGTATTTCATCCCGATGGAACTTGGGAAGTGGAACCGACTGGTGGCGGCCATCCCATCATTTCATTCGGGCTGAGCGGCGACGTGCCATTGCCAGCGCGGTACCATCCGTGATCGCCGGGTATGCTTATCGGTGATCCGCGCCGGTCATCACTTAAGCAATCCATCGACCAGGACGGCAACTTTGCGCGCTTCCCGAATGTTGACCTTTTGTTTGCGCGACTGATTGATCATTCCGACCTGAGTAAACATCCGGCCTTTCGTGAAACAGATCGTCACGGAGGTGTTGGAGGGGACTCCCGGCGGCCCGATCCAGTCAGTGTAGACGACGGCGTGGTCCCCGATACCGTTCAATCGATCAATTCCTCCTCTACTCCTAAACTTTCTCCCGGCAATGAGGGTCTCCGCGGCTTCTTCCGCCGAATTCATGATCATAATGTCAACTGATAAGCGCGTGCCCTTCCTTGACCAAGTTGACGCCGAGAGCGCCGTGCCTTCGGGTACTAACCCTCGGGCTGAAGATACATACTTCCGTTCCAATTTCCATCCGGTCGCCTTGATCCCGCCATTCGTACAATCCGCGATCTTTGTAATTTGTACAAGTAACTCTGCTTGACTAATCACCTGGAACCGATGGGTGGCGGGATCTGGCAACGAATCTGGACTCTCCATCCGTAGAGTAAATGCTTTAGCCTGGGTTCGGACGTCAAACCCGCCGCTTCGCCCGGCTCCGGCGAGCGTGAATGCAAGCGCGCCAGAAATCACGAGACCTATAATTAATGCTCGGTTCATTTGTATCCCCTTCTTCCAAACTTCCTTCGAAGGTCGATCCCGCCGCGGGAGGTCACGTAATGATCTCGTTCGGGCTGCCTGCAGACATACCATTGCCGCTTAAGTATCTCTTTTGACCGAGAAAGAGTACTTAATCCATGGTCGGTGCCAAACAGCAAAAGTGAATTAGCAAGGAGGGCGGCGGCGATCAGATTTGGTTTCATTCGTGTTCCTAGAGCCGGTATTACGTCAAATCATCAAACCTCTAGTCAGGCACCTTTCGTTTCATTTAAATTATAATCCGAGTTCGCTGACATTGTGAACTTTGAAAAGGAGACGATCGTCCGGTCGCTCGCCTTCATTCCGAAGGTTCTCCCAAAAGCCTTGACCTGAACCGAGGGCTCTGATATGTATCGCAGCTAACAACCCGGTTAAAGATCATTTCGGAGTCAAGCGGAATTTCAGGAGGTGTCGCCATGCGTCGAGTTTTCTATTTCGTAGCCATCTTGTCTGCGGTTTCTGTGGGCCTACTACTAACAGGAATTTTGTTTCAACCCGCAGATGCGGCCCTGAAGGTAGGCAAGAAAAATGGCCCCTCGCATGCCGCGCCAGCCAAGCCGCAAGTGCCGGTCAAGATCACGATCGTCCCGGTAGGGCCAACCCAAGCAGAGTTGGACCGGGCTTCCGCGGCGTTAAAGCAATTGCCCGCGGTCAAGAGCTATCTCGACGGTAACGATTATCGATTGTTATCGTTTCAAGTGTTTCAGCCAGATAAAGTTGCCGGGCGACCCGTCGCTCCGGAACGCTACGAAGCTACGTTTTACGATTACTCGCATGACCGTACGATCGTTGCGCGTGGACCGTTTAATAATATTTCCGCCGATCAGGTGATCGAATCAAATTTTCAGCCGATCGCATC